>NZ_JACHFL010000003.1:300000-501672 GCF_014201875.1 Deinococcus humi
AGCAGCCACCATCACGCCCTCGGGCACAGCTCCGAAACCGATTCTCCCCGCCAGCGTCAGCGCTTTCAACGTGGGCAACTGGATGCCGGTGATCGAAGCGGTGGACCCGTTGGGTGCCCTGCAACCTGGCGCGCTGCGCTGGCCCGGCGGAAACATCGGGGACGAGCAGAACCGTACCCCACAGGCCATGCAGACCCTCAAAACCAACTGGACGCTGCTGGGTCAGCCGCCACTGATGTTGCAGACCCGGGTGTTCTCCCGGGCTGGCGGGGACCGCGACGGCACGGCGGCCAGGAATACTCCCGAAGATGCCGCCGAGCTGGTGCGGATGGCGCGGGAACTGGGCCTGAACGTCGCGTACTACGAGATCGGCAACGAGCCAGACCTGTACGCCACCAACCGCAGCGATCCGAGCTGGACCCCGGAAAAATACTGCGGCGCGGTGCGGGCACAGAAAGCGGCCATTCTGAACGTTGATCCGCAGGCCAGGATCGCCGGACCAGCGGTCAGCAACCCCGGCCCGTTTCTGGACGCGGCCATCCGGGAATGCGGCGACGCCTTTGATCTGGTGACGTGGCACCTGTATCCCTCAAATGGCGACGGCAGCGACGCTCAGGCGTTCGACTCGATCCGTCGGGTGACGGATACCGTGAAGCGGGTCGAAACGTTGTGGAGCGATCCGGCCACCAATCCGAAAGGCCACGGCAGACCGCTGGCGCAGGGCGTGACCGAGTACGCGCAGTCGTATCGCTCGGACCGCAGTACCCACCTGTCGGATGCGGTGGGCGGATTGTGGGCCGCCGAGGCGGCGCTGCGCCTGTCGGAGAGCGGCGCGGTCTTCAATACCTATTTCTCGCTGATGGCAACGGGCAATCACGGTCTGCTGGACGATGCGGGCTTTCCCCGGATGTCATACGCCGCCTTCCGCGAACTGGCGCACTACCGGGGCCAGACCCTGGGCGTCACCAGCGATGACCCGGAAGTATGGGTTCACGCGGCACAGCAAGGCAGTCGTCTGACCCTGTTCGCCATCAACACACGGGCAACCCCTCAACCCCTCACCCTCGATCTGCCCGGCTTCGCCGTAATCGGGGCCAAGACGGTCACGGACGCGGACGTCATGGCCGACCAACCTCCGCGTGCGCTGAGGATCGGCGGGCCACTCATGTTGCCACCGCTGAGCTTGACGCGGGTGGTACTCAAGGCTGCACCAAAAGCCAGCGTCGCCAGTCGCCCGTTCAGCGTGCACTTCGCAAACAAGCCCACTCCCACCTCCCCAAGGAAACCATGACAGCCAACACCAACCAACCCAACCCGGAAATCTTCCCACCGCGTTTCACCTGGGGCGTCGCCACCAGCAGCTACCAGATCGAGGGGGCCGCGCACGAGGATGGCCGTAGCCCCAGCATCTGGGACACCTTCTGCGCCACACCGGGCAAAGTCCTGAACGGCGACAGTGGCGACGTGGCCTGTGACCACTACCACCGCCTGGAGGGCGATCTCGACCTGATCGCCTCCCTGGGGGTTAACGCCTACCGATTCAGCGTGGCCTGGCCACGCATCGTGCCGGAGGGACGGGGAAAAACCAACCAGGCTGGGCTGGACTTCTACTCACGGCTGGTGGACGGCCTGCTGACGCGGGGCATCACGCCGTGGCTGACGCTGTACCACTGGGACCTGCCACAGGTGTTACAGGACCGGGGCGGCTGGCCCGCCCGCGACACGGCGCTGGCGCTGGGCGACTACGCCGCAGTGGTGACCGACGCCCTCGGAGACCGGGTGGAGCACTGGATTACCATCAACGAGCCGTGGGTGGCCGCGTTCATGGGCTACGGCAACGGCATTCACGCGCCGGGCCATACGGATCTGGCCGAGAGTTTCGCGGCCTCCCACCACCTGCTGCTGGCGCATGGGCTGGCCTTGCAGGCCATCCGTGCCAACGTGCCCGGCGCCAAGGCCGGCATCACCCTGAACCTGGCGGCATCGTACCCGGCCACCGACAGCGAGGCAGATAGGGCTGCCGCGTGGCGCCAGGACGGCTTTGCCAACCGCTGGTACCTGGATCCGGTGTTCGGACGCGGCTACCCGCAGGACATGGTGGAGTTGCTGGGCGCGGCCAGTCCGCAGGCGCAGGGGCTGGTGAGGGACGGCGATCTGGACATCATCGGTGCCCCCACCGATTTTCTGGGCGTCAACATGTACTCGCGCAGCGTGGTGGCCGACGCCCCTGGCAGCGGATTCCTGGACGTGAGGCAACTGCGTGTGGAGGGCAGCGAGTACACCGGCTTCGACTGGGAGGTGGCGCCGCAGAGCCTGACCGATCTGATGGTGCGGCTGCAACACGACTACAATCCGCCCGCCATCTACATCACGGAGAACGGCGCGACGTATCCCGACACCGTGGCGGAGGACGGCACCGTGCACGACCAGGAGCGCACCCGCTACTTCCAGCAGCATCTCGCCGCGCTGGGGGCCGCCATCACCGGCGGCGCGAAGATGGCCGGGTACTTCGCCTGGTCACTGATGGATAACTTCGAGTGGGCCGAGGGCTACGACAAGCGCTTCGGCATCGTGCATGTGGATTTTGAAACGCAGGCGCGGACCCTCAAGCAGTCGGGGCGCTGGTACCGCGACTTCCTGACCCGCGCCCAGGAGGGCCAGCCCGCATGACCTCGCAGCTGGAGCGGCCAGCACGGCCGGGGACCGTAACGGTCACCAACCCGGTGCTGCGCGGCTTTCATCCCGATCCCAGCATCGTGCGGGTGGGCCAGGACTATTATCTCGCCACCAGCACCTTCCAGTGGTATCCCGGCGTGGCGATCTACCACTCGCGTGATCTGGTGAACTGGCGGCCCGCCGCGCAGCCGCTGACCCGGACGACACTGCTGGACATGCGCGGCAACGCCGATTCCGGTGGAATCTGGGCACCGGCCCTGTCCCATGACGGCGAGCGCTTCCACCTGATCTACACCGACGTGAAAAGCTGGGGCAGCGCCGAGGTCTTCAAGGACAGCCACAACTTCCTGACCACGGCGGAGCAGATCGAAGGCCCGTGGTCCGAGCCGGTGTACCTGAATTCCAGCGGCTTTGACCCCAGCCTCTTTCACGACACACACGGCAGCACGGTGGTGGACGAGGGCGGCGACGGGCGCAAGTGGTTTGTCAACATGCGCTGGGACCACCGCCAGGGGCGCAACCGCTTCTCGGGCATCGTGCTGCAGGAGTACAGCCCGGAAGAGCGGCGACTCGTTGGCCCCCGTGAAATTATCTTCGAGGGGACTGAACTGGGCGTGACCGAAGCCCCCCACCTGTTCCGCCGTGGCGGCTGGTACTACCTGCTGACGGCGGAGGGCGGCACGAGTTACGAACACGCGGTAACGCTGGCCCGTTCGCGCAGCCTTCACGGCCCCTACGAGGTACATCCCGACAACCCGGTCCTGAGCGCCGTGGACGCGCCGGGATTGCCGATTCAGAAAAGCGGGCACGCCAGCTTCACCAACACGCCCGACGGACAATGGCTGCTGGCCTACCTGTGCGGGCGGCCCCTGAGCGAGCAGGGCGAGTGCCCGCTGGGCCGCGAGACGGCGCTGCAAGCCCTGGTCTGGGACGAGGACGGCTGGCCGCGTCTGGCCTCCGGCGGGCACCACCCGCAGTTGCACACCGAATTGCCTGCGCTGCCCCCGCAGCCGTGGCCCACACCACCCGCACGCGATGGGTTCAGTAGCATGACTCTGCGCCCCGAGTGGATGACCCTGCGTGCGCCCGCCGAATTGATGGGCGTGGAGCTGACCGGCCACAGCCTGCGCCTTACGGGGCACGAATCGCTGAACAGCAAACATCGGCTGGCCCTGGTGGGCCGCCGGCTGCAATCGCTGGAGGCTCGCTTCCGCACGGCGCTCAGCTTTGATCCCGAGGATTTCCAGCAGATGGCGGGCGTGTGCGCCTACTATGACTCGCGCAACTGGGTCTTCCTGCGCCTGAGCCGCGACGAGACGCTGGGCCGCACCCTGGCGCTGCTCCAGAGCGAGAACGGCGCCTACCGCGAACTGCTGTCACAGGAAGTTCCGGTGGGTAACGCCGATCCAGTGGAGCTTGGACTGGTGTATTCGGGTGGACAGTTTTGGTTTGAGTACAGCGTGGACGGTGAGACCTGGCAATCTATCGGTGACAGGCTGAGCGCGGGGCTGCTGAGCGATGAGCACTGCGGCGGCCTGAGCTTCACAGGGACCTTCCTGGCGCTGACCTGTCAGGACCTGAGCGGGCGGGGCAGGACGGCAGAATTTCACTGGGCCGAGTACACGGAGACCGAGTGAAGCATCTGCTGACCGCCGCGCTGCTGCTGACCGGGGTGGCCGGGGCACAGGCCGTGCCCCGACTATCCCCCTCTGAAGCCGAGAGCCGCGCGCGCGCCGTGCTGGAGACCATGACGCTGGACGAGAAGATCGGGCAGGTCAGCATGGCGCATTTCTTCCGTTTTCTGGAGGGCGGGCGCAGCGGGCCCATTGCCCCGAACGCGGGCGAGATCCTGTCCAGGCTCAGGCCCGGCGCGACGCTCAACGGCGGTGGGGACGCTCCGCAGCCCAACACACCGCGAGGCTGGGCCGACACCCTGCGCGGGCTGGAGGCGCTGGGCCGCGAGGGGCTGCCCGGCGGCCTGCCTGCCGTTTTCGGCACCGATGCAGTGCACGGCGTCAACAACGTGCCGGGCGCAACGCTGTACCCGCACAACCTCGGGCTTGGCGCGGCCTTCGACCCGGCGCTGACCCAGGAGATCTCGCGCGCCACTGCCGCCGACATGCGGTCCATGAATATGGACTGGAATTTCAGCCCGGTGGCCGATCTGGGCCGCGATCCACGCTGGGGGCGCTTCTACGAGACCTTCGGCGAATCGCCGTGGCTGGTGGCCGATCAGGTGGCCGCCGCCGTGACGGGCCTGCAATCGGGCGGGGTGGCCGCCACCCTCAAGCATTTCGTGGGGTACGGCTCGCCGGGACTGGGCCGGGACCGGGCCAATGCGGAGATCAGCGAGCGCGCCCTGCACGAGCTGAATCTGCCGCCCTTTCAAGCGGGCATCCGGGCCGGAGCGCTGGCCGTCATGGCCAACAGCGGCAGCGTCAACGGCCTGCCGGTTCACGCCTCGCACGAGCTGCTGACCGGGGTACTCCGGGAGGAGCTGAGCTTTGGCGGACTGGTGGTCAGCGACTGGAACGACGTTGAGCGGCTCGTGACGGTCTACAAGACCCACGCCGATCTGGTGCAGGCCGCCGCCGCCAGTGTCAACGCCGGGATTGACCTGTACATGGTGCCGAACGACGTGGAGAAATACGGCGCCGCACTGAAGGAAGCGGTGGAGGATGGGCAGGTCTCCCCCGCCCGACTGGACGAGGCGGCCCTGCGGGTACTGACGTTCAAGGCCCAGCTGGGCCTGATGGACGCCCGGCCTGCGGGGAGCGGTGTCCTGATCGATCACCGGGCACTGGCGAAACGGGCCGCTGCCGCAACCCTGACGCTGCTGGAAAATGACCAGACCCTGCCCCTCAAGAAAGGACGGGTGCTGGTGACCGGCCCGGCGATGGACAGCGCGGCCATTCAACTGGGCGGCTGGAGCGTCAACTGGCAGGGCGTGGGCAAGGGCAACGTGACGGACGTGCCAAAAATCAGCAGCCTGGCCACCGCCCTGAAGGCCTCGGCTCCGGCAAGTTTGACTGTCAGCGCCCTGCCCGACACCAAACGCGCGGCGCTGCTGCAAGCTGCGGCGAAGGCAGACACCATTATTGTGGCGCTGGGTGAGCCGCCCGCTGCGGAAAGTCAGGCGAACAATTCCACGCTGTCGCTGCCTCCCGCACAGATTGGACTGCTGCGCGACGTGCTGGGCACTGGCAAACCGGTGGTGCTGGTGCTGATGGCGGGCCGACCGGTCCTGCTGCCCGAAGACCTTCAGAACCGCGTTTCGGCCTTCGTGATGGCCTACCTGCCCGGCAGTGAGGGCGGCGCCGCTCTGGCTGACGCGCTGTATGGCCGCACCGGCTTTCCAGGCCGTCTGCCTTTTACCTGGCCCGGAACTTTGGGAGAGGCAGGCCTGACTGCTGATCGTCCCCCCGAGGGCGCGGGCGAGGCGCCTTTGCCCCTGTATCCACTGGGCTTCGGGCGCGATTACACCTCCTTCCGCACCACCGACGCAGGAGCAGTCGCGACAGATGCCGGCGTCCGGGTCAACGTCACTGTGACGAACACGGGCGATGTGGCAGGCACCGGAACATTCATTGTCAACGCCAGCCTGCCACCGACAGGAAATCTGGAAACGGTCAGACGGCCAGTCGGTGTCGTCCGGGCCGCACTGAAACCGGGTGAAGCCCGCACGTTGAGCCTGATGGTTCCACTGGAGCGGCTGGAAGCCTTCACGGGTGACGTTTTTGGTCCGGTTATCGGCAAGGTGCAGGATGGCCTATACATGTTTCAGATAGGAGACGAAACGGCCGCGGTCAACCTACCCTGACCGTTCCTGCGTGCGTCCCGCCAAACAATCCGGGGCGCACGAACAGGATGCCGAGTTGGATTCGAGCGGGCACGCCCGACAACCATGCTCTCCCTTCTTGATTAGGTCATTGGGGACTGTTGCCAGATCGGTGGAACAACAAGGAATATAGCTCCAATCTTCAAGTGATTTTATTCACGATAATTTAGTTCGTGAAACTTATGTTCCTTTAAATGCACCTCTTTTCCCTTCATATGCTCGCTGCGGCTGGAGTGCCCAGGCCGAAGGCGGTATGCACGGCGCGTGTGGCGTCGTCCACTTGCAGGCCTTCAATGGCGACAGAAATGTTCAACTCGCTGCTGCCCTGAGAGATCATCAGAATATTGATGTCCTGGCTGGCAAGGGCGGTGAAGAGCCGGGCGGAAACGCCACGTTGACCGCGCATGCCGCTGCCCACGATGGCCAGGACCGCCACGTCGGATTGGCGGTCCACCTTGAGTTCGCGGCTGACACCAGCGCGCAGGGCGGACAGCGTGCGCTCGGCGTCGCCACTCTGGACCGCCAGCGAAACGTTGCTCATCGAGCTGCTCTGAGACACCATCAGCAGCGTGATGTTCTCGCGGGCAATCGCGTCAAACACGCTGGCGATGACCTCTGGAATGCCCAGTACGCCCGCACCGCTGATATTGATGATCGAGACATTGCGGATGGCGGTGACGGCCTTGACCGGGTGCCCGGCCTCGTCCAGGGCCTGGGCCTGCACCAGTGTTCCGGGAAAGTCGGGATCGGCCGCGCTCTTGACCCGCAGCGGAATACCGCTTTCCTGCAAGGGCGTGACGGCCAGCGGGTGCAGCACCTTGGCGCCGAAGTAGGCCAGTTCCATGACCTCCCCGTAGCTGAGGGTGGAAATGTTGCGGGCGTCGGCCACCACTCTAGGATCAGCGCTCATCACCCCGTCCACGTCCTTCCAGGCCCAGACCTCGTCCGCGCCCAGCGCCTTGCCGATAATGGTGGCCGAAAAATCGGTGCCGCCGCGGCCCAGCGTGGTGATCGCGCCGCGATCGGTTTCCCCCATGAACCCGGAAATCACCGGGGTGACCCCCGCCGCCAGGAGTCCGCTCAGGCGATCCTTGACCCGCTCGTAGGTGGTGGGCAGCGGCTTGGCATTGCCGAAATGATGATCGGTCAGAATGCCCGCCTCGCCGCCGGTCAGGTGATGGGCGCGGTAGCTCTGGGCTTCAAGGGCCAGCGCCATCAGCGGGGCCGAGAGGCGCTCGCCGAACGCCACGATCAGGTCACGGCTGCGGGGCGTCAGCTCGCGCAGTAGGTAAACGCCGTAGACCGCCTGACGCAGCGTCTCGTGCATCTCGCGGATGTCGCGCACGGTGGCACTGTCGGGCGCAGCGCCAAGTTCCTGCGCCGCCGTGAAGTGGCGGGTTCGCAGCGCGGCGATCTCGTCGTTGGCCGCAGCGATGTCACCAGACTCAGCCGCGTCAGCCAGTGCAAGGAGTGTGTTGGTCACGCCCGCCATGGCGGAAACCACCACCACCACTCGCACGCCTGCCGAGATGCTGCGCCCCGCCAGAGAAGCGCTGTGGCGGATGGCTGCGGCATCCTGCAT
The DNA here is from genome assembly GCF_014201875.1 of Deinococcus humi. Classification (NCBI taxonomy): domain Bacteria; kingdom Thermotogati; phylum Deinococcota; class Deinococci; order Deinococcales; family Deinococcaceae; genus Deinococcus; species Deinococcus humi. The sequence continues at coordinate 308,097 of NZ_JACHFL010000003.1, forward strand.
GTTGGTGCCACCGAATTTCATCACCAGAAGGGTGTCGCTCATGGGGGTCAGTATGCGGCGAGATGGGGGAAGGTGGAAACGGAAGTCTGGGCAGCAACAAAAAAAGGAGGCGTGGACTACCCTCTGGCGCCACGCCCCCTGCGCTGACCCGCGTTAGTGTGCCGAATGCTGGCTTCCGGACTCGTGGGTGGGCGGAGCCTGCCCCGATAGCGAGGCAGTCACGCCCAGCACGGCCAGCAGGGTAAGCGCCTCGGCGGCCAGACGAGGGCGCACCCCCTGGCCGCGTGCGAAAGCAGAGCGAACGACGGTGGCGGCCAGGAGCGCCAGAATCACCAGTGCGAGCTTGAGGAGCAGGGACCGTCCATATGCCGATTCGGGGAGCTGGAGCAGGTTGCCCGCATGCTCCACTGACATCCACACTCCACTCACGCCCAGGATCAGAACCGATCCCAGGGCATAGGGAGTGAATCTGCGGGCCAGGGCGGCGGAGGCCCCACGTGAGGTCAGGAGCGCGGACACGCCACCCAGCCACAGGCACATCGCCCCGGCGTGCAGGGTGTGCAGGACGTGCACACCCTGCCCGTGTGAGGCTCCGTGGCCAATGCCAGCCAGTCCCCACAGCAGCACGCCGCAAGCCCCCAGCGCCGCAAGCCACGTCAACGCCGCAAGCTCGGCGGCCAGCAGGACGAGACTGCCTATCCACAAAACCAACACGGAACGGCCAGCCGCCGTGCCCGTCAGGTAATCCAGAATGTCGGTGGGAGCGGTGAAGCCCAGATCGGCCAGGGTGGTGGACACCCCCAGACCGCCGCCCGCAACGAGGAGCGCCAGTCCTGCACCCAGCCACGCGAGGCGCGGGTGGGCTGGCGTCAGCAGGCGACGGGCCGCGACGCCGCCCACCAACAGCACCGCGCCCAGGTACAGCAGCAGCCTGGGCAGCAGGTCGGCGATCACTTCACGGTGAAGACGCTGTGCCCCGTGACCGGATGGCCGTCCTCGGACAGAAGTTTCCAGGCCACCACGTAGGTTCCGGCGTTCAGACCGGGCCTGAGCGGAATGCGAAGCTGCGCGGCCAGAGTCCGGGCAGTGATCGGTCGGCTCACGAGTTCGGGGGCGTCGGGCTTGAGGGTCAAGGCCGCTTTGGCCCCATCTTCAGGCTTCATCTCCGCGCCCAGAGCCATCACGCGGAAGGTACTGAAACGCAGCTCAATGGGTTCGCTGAATTTGAAGACCACCTCTTTCGGGGCGGCCACACTGGCATCGGCTGTGGGCGTGATGGACAGGACGGTGGTATGGGCGCTGGCGGTGCCGAGGGCCAGCGCCAGCAACAGCAAGAGTGCGCGCATAGGGTCTCCGTGATCTTTCAGGGGAGAGGCCAGTTGCCTCCCCCAGTAGACGGTTATTTGACGGTGGTGTGACTGGCAGGCGCCGTGTCGGGCTGGGTGTCGTCCCAGGCCACCACACTGCCGTCGGCGTAGGTCTGGTAAACCTTCCAGACCAGTTCACCCGCCGCTTCCGGGTTCTTTGCGTGGAAGAAGAAGCGGGCGTATTCCATCGGGGCGATGTTGCCCGTCCAGACCACCTCGGTCACCAGCCCGTCGGCGTTTCTGGTGACGGTGCGGGCAAAGCCAGGCGTGACCTGAAAGCGGCTGACGCCCACGCCCGCGGGAACCACCAGGCGAACCTGGGTGGTGGCGATGTCCTTCTCGACAGGCACCTGCAGGCGGTAGGTCTCGGATTTGCCAGCTCCGGATTCGGACTGGCCCATTTCGGTCTTCACCGTGGCGTGGGCAGCGGCGAAGGACAGCAGCAGCGCAGCGGACAGCGCTAAGAGTTTAGACATGGCTGAAAATCTCCTCTGAAAAAGGGGGAAGTCGTGGGCTTTTCAGAGCAGAAAGGGTGGCGCGCGGGCGTCGGCATGGCGGAGCGCGGCAGGCCGAGGGCCTGGGGTGGAAAGCAGAACCTGTGGAGACAGAACAGGCGGCCCGTTGGGCAGCGGCAGCACACCCGCCTCCAGCGCGAAAGCCCCGGTCACGCAGAACGGGCAGTGCGCGCCGTGATTGTGGCTTTCGCTTTCCCTGTGGCTTCCCTGGACCGGTACTCCCGGCACGGCAGCAGGCACAGTGGGCGCCTGGGTCATGGCGTGCCCAGCCATCTGTGCTGTGCGGGGTGGCTGCGGCGACGGCAAGGTCGCCATGCCGCCCGCACGCATCTGAAAAGCGAAAGCGGCCACCACCGTCAGAAGCGCCAGCAGACGTCTGAGAGAAGAATCGGTGGCACGCTGGAGCATCAAGTCCAGCCAAGTGTACGCCCACGCACCGCCGCAGCTGTCCCGACTCCTGAGGTCTCCTTCCAGGTCACCAGCATGGGTGAAACCCACCGTTCTGGGCCAAAAGGAGGGAATACATTCGGGGTCCGCGTGGACACCCTTTCTCTTCTCACGTTGGCAGTGTGACGCTTTGGTGTAGAGACGACACCAAGCCCAGGAGGTGAGCAGCCGTTAGACTGGGCCATGAGAGGTCAGTCGCCGCCCGCAGTGGGAGGCGGCCCTCACGACTGGAGGAAGCATGACTACAAACGGGACGGGCAAGATGAAAGTGGGCATTAACGGATTTGGCCGCATCGGGCGTCTGGTATTCCGCATCCTGATGGACCGGGGCGTGGATGTGGTGGCGATCAACGATCTGACCGACAACAAAACCCTGGCGACGTTGCTCAAGTACGACAGCACCGCCGGACGCTTCAACGGCACTGTGGACTACGACGAAGACAGCATGACCGTCAACGGCAACAGGATCCACACGCTGGCCGAACGCGATCCTGCCAACATCAAGTGGGGCGAGATGGGTGCGGACATCGTGATCGAGTCCACCGGGATTTTCACCAACCGTGAGGGTGCGAGCAAGCACCTGGCCGGCGGCGCGAAGAAAGTGCTGATCACCGCCCCAGCCAAGAACGAGGACTTCTCCATCGTGTTGGGCGTCAACGAGCAGGATTACGATCCCAAGAACCACAACATCATCAGCAACGCGAGTTGCACCACCAACAGCCTGGGTGCGCCGATGAAACTGCTGGACGAGGCGTTTGGCATCGAGAAAGCCATCATGACCACGGTCCACAGTTACACCAACGATCAGCGCATTCTGGACCTGCCGCACAGCGACCTGCGCCGGGCGCGCGCCGCCGCGATCAACATCATCCCCACCAGCACCGGCGCGGCGAAGGCCGTCTCGCAGGTGTACCCTAAGCTGAAGGGCAAATTCGACGGCACCTCGTTGCGCGTCCCCACGCCCGTGGGCAGCATCAGCGACGTGGTGGTCATCCTGGGTCGCGACGTGACCGTGGATGAGGTCAACGACGTGTTCCGCAAGGCCGCCGAGGGCAGCCACAAGGGCATCATCAGCTACACCGAAGATCCGATTGTCCTGCAGGACATCGTGGGCGATCCGCACAGCGCGATCATCGACGGCGGCCTGACCATGGCGATGGGCAATCTGGTCAAATTCTTCTCGTGGTATGACAACGAGTGGGGTTACAGCAACCGCATCGCCGATCTGGTGGAACTGGTCCAGGAAAAAGGCGTCTAAACATTGACGGAAGATGGTGGAGGGCTCAGGGCCTTCTGCCATCTTTTTTGTTCAAGCCGCAAAGGTTCAAGGAGTCAACATGCAAACGCTCGATCAACTGGACGTTAATGGCAAGCGTGTGCTGGTCCGTGTGGATTACAACGTGCCGATCAAGGACGGCGTAGTGCAGGACGACACCCGCGTGACTGCCAGTCTGCCCACCATCAGGAGGCTGCTGGAGATGGGCGCAGCTTCAGTGGTGCTGATGAGCCACTTCGGACGCCCCAAGAGCGGGCCGGAGGCCAAATACAGCCTGCAACCCGTGGCGGATGTGCTGTCGCGGGCGCTGGGCCAGGACGTGACCTTCATCGAAAGCCTGCCGTCCAGCGACGAAACCCTGGTGGCGGTGCGGAACCTGAAGGCCGGGAGCGTGGCCCTGCTGGAAAACGTGCGTTTCGAGGCAGGAGAGGAAAAGAACGATTGGTCCCTGAACGCCAGACTGGCGCGGCTGGGAGACGCCTTCGTACTGGACGCCTTTGGCAGCGCCCACCGGGCACATTCGTCGGTCAGCGGCGTGGCGGCAGAGTTGCCGCACGCGGCGGGTCTGCTGCTTCAACGCGAGGTGGACGCGCTGGGCCGGTTGCTGCACGATCCGGCGCGTCCCTACGTAGTCATCATTGGCGGGGCCAAGGTCAGCGACAAGATCAAGGTGATCGAGAATCTGCTGCCGAAGGTGGACCGCATGCTGATCGGCGGCGGTATGGCCTACACCTTCATCAAGTCGCGCGGCGGTCAGATCGGGGACAGCATCCACGAGGACGATCAGCTCGACCTCGCAAAGCGCCTGCTGTCCGAATTCGGCGACAAGCTGATGTTGCCCAGCGACGTGATCGCCGCCGACGCTTTCAGCGCGGACGCGAACACCAAGGTCGTGCCCAGCGACCAGATTCCTGATGGCTGGCAGGGGTTGGACGCCGGGCCAGAGACCGTCAGGGCCTACACCGAGGCGCTCCAGGGCGCAAAGACCGTGTTCTGGAATGGCCCGCTGGGCGTTTTCGAGTTCGAGGCCTTCGCGGGCGGGACCAACGCGATTGCCACCGCCGTGGGTAACCTGGGTGACGCCTACACCGTCATCGGCGGCGGCGACAGCGTGAGTGCCATCAACAAGAGCGGACAGGCTGACCGGGTGTCTCACATCAGTACCGGTGGCGGCGCGAGCCTGGAACTGCTGGAAGGTCAGGCGCTGCCCGGTGTGGAGGCGATGGCGTAAGGCCCGCGCAGGAGCGGTCTGACGGTTTCACCCCCTCTTTCCCGCACATCCATTCCCAAGGAGACCCCATGCCACAGAACCTACTGGCACTGAACTGGAAGATGAACAAGACCCCCGCCCAGGCGAGGGGGTGGGCCGAGGAATTACGTGAGAAATTGGAGCTGGGCGAGGCCGAACTGGCAGTTATGGCCCCCTCCATCACGTTGCCGTCGCTGGCGGCGCACCTGCCTCCCGGCGTCGCTCTCGGCGCGCAGGACGTCTCGGCCCACGAGTCCGGCGCGTACACCGGCGAGATCAGCGCGGCCATGCTCGTGGACGTGGGTGCGAAATACGCCGTCGTGGGCCACAGTGAGCGCCGCGAGTACCACCACGAATCCGATTCGGACGTGGCCGCCAAAGCCAGGCAGGCGCAGGCCAACGGTCTGACCCCGATTGTCTGCGTGGGCGAGGGCCTCGAGGTACGCGAGAAGGGTGAACAGGTGGCCTACACGCTGGGACAGTTGCAAGGTAGCCTGACGGGCGTGGGGCCGGACGTGGTGATCGCCTACGAGCCGGTGTGGGCCATCGGCACGGGCAAAACAGCCACAGCCGACGACGCCGAGGAACTGGCCGCTGCCATTCGCGACGCGCTGACCGAGCGCTACGGCTCAGACGCAGAGGGGATTCGCATCCTGTACGGTGGCAGCGTCAAGCCGGACAACATCGCGTCCATCTGCGCCAAGCCGAACGTCAACGGCGCGCTGGTGGGCGGAGCGAGCCTCAAGGTACCGGACGTGATCGGGATGAACGACGCCTTGAAGTAACTGTCCGCAAGGAAGAAGGGAGAGAGACGGTAAATCGTCCCTCTCCCTTTTTTTGCTCTGAAGGGATGTGCTTCAGTCGTCGCCGGAGGTTCCTTCCATCTGCTGCTTTTCGGCATACGCCTGTGGCATCGGCGGGGCCAGCTTCGGCTCCTGGCCCATTGGCTTGACTGCGTTCAGACGGAACTCGCCCATGCCGTCGAGCGACTGGCCCTGGGTCCAGCGGCCCGACGGCACCTCGACACCCTCCACGCCCGTGAAGAAGTAGTCGTAGCTCACGTCACGCAGTTCTTCCTCCACCGGGAAGGAGTTGGGAATGGGCAGCGTGCCCTTGTGACCGCCGAGTTCCTCGATGACCGCCAGCCACTGTTGCTGGTGCATGGTGTCGCGGGCGATCAGGAAGCGCAGCATGTCTTTCATGCCGGGATCATCGGTGGCTTCAAACAGACGGCAGGCCAGGGCGCGTCCGGTGGCCTCGGCGGTCACGTTGGCGTACATATCGGCGGCCAGGTTGCCACTGGCGTAGACATGCGAGCCATTGAACGGCACTCCGTTGGCGTCCGAGGCCAGCGCGGCCATGCCTGCAGAGAGGTACTGGCGCGGGTCCATGCCGCCCATCAGAGCTTCCACCACGGGATTGTTCGCGGCAAATTCGTCCTTGACGCGGCTTGACGACCCTTCCAGGTTCAGGGCCACGGCGGTGGCCAGCATCTCGATGTGACCGATCTCCTCGGTGCCGGTGGACATCAGCATGTTGCGGTACTTGGCCGGGCCACGCGCTCCGAAGGCCTGAAACAGGTATTGCAGGCACACCCGCATCTCGCCCTCGACGCCGCCGATGGCCTGTTGCAATAGACGGGCGAAACGAGGATCGGGGGTATCGACGCGGACCTGATACTGCAGCTTGTTGTCGTAATAGAACATGGTTGCCCTCCCAGGAAAAGCCGCGCCATCCGGTAGGCGCAGACGTCGCTCATTACACGGGCCGGTCGTGTCCTGGGGGTGAGCGGAAGGTTCAGTGCGTCCGGAGCTGACCTTCACCAGAGGTTCAGTGGGACTTTAGCGGGCCTATAGGGAAGCGTGGGCCTGCGTCGTCATTGTCACCGTTGCCAGCGGCCATGAGAGAAGGGAGACCAACCAGTCCTGGATGTCTGGACCGTCCTCCCCGTTCCTGTGGCTTTCTCTAACGGACCGCCAACAGGATGCTGACCAGATTTAGACCTTGCCCAGCAACTCTTCCAGGCGACCGACATACTGCTCCAGGGTGCGGAACGTCGCCTGCACGGGATCGGGCGAGAGCATATCCACGCCGGCCTCCCGGAGCGCATCGATGGGATCGAGACTGCCGCCAGACTTCAGGAAGCGCAGGTAGGTCTCGCGGGCCGCCGCTTCGTCCTCGCTAAACTGTTCCAGGAGCTGATGCGCCGCGCTGATGCCCGTGGCGTACTGGTAGGCGTAGAAGTTGGCGTACAGGTGCGTGGAGAACTGCGCCCACAGGATGCCGCTGCGCTCGCGGTCCATGGTCACGCCGTCGCCATACCCCTGGTGAAGCAGATCGGCCGTCAGTTCGATCAGGTCTGGGGCACTGAGGGTCCCCCCAGCCTCAATCCGGCGGTAGCACTCCAGCTCGAAAGCGGCCAGTGTAGGCATGATGAAGAAGTAGCGGTGGAAGTTGCCCAGCGCCTCCTCAATGATCGCGACTTCCAGCTGGGTATCCCCGGCGGCGCGGGCCTCTGTGAGCAGGTGACGGCGGACCATGGCCTGATTGAAATTGCTGGCGACCTCAGCGTGGAACAGCGTGTAGCGCGGTACCGAGTAGGGATGCTCCCGCATGGACAACAGCGAGTGCATCGAGTGGCCGATTTCGTGAGCCAGCGTGCTGTAGCTGCCCAGCGTACCGTTCCAGGTCATGAAGATGTACGGCTTGACCCGCCCGCCGCCGTTGCTATACGCGCCCTGGCGCTTGCCGTCGTTCTCGGCGTAGTCGGTCCAGCGGTCTTCCGTCAGGCCGAAGCGCAGGTCCTTCACATAGTCCTCGCCCAGCGGGGCCATGCCGGCTGCAATCCAGTCCACCGCCTGCGCGTATTCCACCTTGCGGGGCGGCACCAGCGAGGCTTTCACGTCGTACTCGCGCAGCTCCTGCAGGCCCAGCCAGTCACGGCGGACGCGCCAGTAGCGGTGCCAGATGGGAGTGTTGGCGCGGTAGGTGTCGAGCAGGGTGGTCACGACTTCAACTGGAATACGGTCCGGCGCGAGCGAAGCGGTGATGGCATCGGGGTAATTACGGGCGCGAGCCAGAAACACGCTCTGGCGGACGTTGGTGGCGTACATGGCGGCCTGCGAGTGGCGGGCAGCCAGATGGGCGTCAGCGTAGTTTTCCCAGGCCTCGCGGCGGACCTCGCGGTTCGGTCCACTGATCAGACTGTCCACGTTGCCCTGCGTGACCTTGACGCCCCCCGCCGTACCGAATCGCAGGTCCATATTCGCCAGCGCCGGGTGAATGCTGCGCTCGGAGGCGAAGGGTGAGGCCACCGCGCCCAGCAGTTCCTCCACCTCGGCGCTGCGGACGTGCGGGCGGTTGCGGAGGATGCGGTCCAGGCGGACCCGCTGATCGGCAAAATCGGGGCGATCCAGCCACTGCGAGACCGTGGTTTCGTCCAGCGCCAGCAGTTCAGGGCGGAAGAAGGCGGACACGCTGCCGTAACGGGCGGCAACGCTGCTGGCCCGGTCCCGGCGGGCGGCGGCCACCGCATCGTGACCGTCCACACTGGCACTCATACTGGCATAGGAGAAGAAACGGGTCAGCCGCAGTTCCACGTCGTCGGCCGCGCTCAGGTAGGTCAGCAGGGCTTCGGGACTGTTAAGCCCGCCAGCGTGCGCCGCCAGCGCGTCGATGGCCCCTGGCAACGCCTCGGCCTCGGCCTCCCAGGCCTGGGGGGTGGCGTACAGCGCCTCGATGTCCCAGGTCTGCTCCCGGGGCACCTCGGCGCGGGCGGGAAGGCGGCTGGGCTTTTCGCTGGATTGTGCTGCAGTCATGGCCCGAGGCTAGAGCATCCTGCATGAAAAAGTCAGCATGGCGCGGATTTCTGGCCCCGCGCCGCTAGCTGGCCTGACCGTGGGACACCTCTCTCAGCAGACCAATGGCGTACTCCCCCATCCGGCGCGGGATGTCCACGCCCGTGGTGGCCACGCTGTTCTTGAATTCCATGGTGTGGTTGATCTCAATGACCAGCAGACCGCGCTCGGGATCTTCGACCAGATCGATGGCGACGATCCGGCCATCCACGGCGGCGGCGGCGCGCACCGCCAGATCGGCGAGTTCGGGCGTGACCTCGCACTTGCTGGCCGTCGCGCCGCGTGCCGTGTTGGTGATCCAGTGCGCTGATGTGCGGTAGATCGCGCCGATACATTCGCCGCCAACCACGAAGGCCCGGATGTCGCGTTCGGGCTTGTTCACCAGTTCCTGCACGTAGAAGATGCCGTGCTGCGGCCCGCCCAGGACTTCCTTGTGCTCGATCACAGCCTCGGCGGCGTCGCGGTCGTTGAGCTTGCTGACCATGCGCCCCCACGAACCGACGGTGGGCTTGAGCACCAGCGGGTAGCCTAGAGCCTCGATCTGTTCCAGCGCGGCGTCACCGTCGAAGCTGACTCCTGTGCGCGGCGTGGGCAAACCCGCAGCGTACAGGCAGGCATTTGTCGCCAGCTTGTCGCCGCACAGTTCGATGACGTGACCGGGATTGATTACCTGCACACCAAACCCTTCCAAGGCGCGCGTGACCGCGTGCCCACGCGTTTGGCTGACGCAGCGTTCGATGGCCACCTTCCACGGCACGGCCTGCGCGCCTGCCCCGTCAAAGGTCAATTTCAGGTGGGGGACGTACACCTTGTCGTAGGGCGTACCCAGGGCGTCCAATGCCTCGAACAGCATTTTCTCGTCTGGGCGAATGCGGTCATACAGAACAGCGAGTTCGGCCATAGTTGAAACGGGAAAAGTCCGCAGCGTGCGGCGGCCAGCGCGAATTTTGCCCTGGCCGCCGCACGCTGAACGGAACTTACTCTCCCCAGTCCTCCGCTTCCTGCGGGGCAGCTTCCAGGCGAGGTGGATCCACCGACACCACCTCGTACTCCACGCCAGTTTCGTCGTCAATGACCAGTTCGCCGAGTTCGGGGTTCGTCAACTCAATGGACGCACCGGTATCTGGATTTTCAAATTGAATGGTAGTCATATACTCTCCTTGCGTTTGATAGGCTAAATGATCAGAAATCTATCAAATGTTATTGACTAGACAAGAAGGGAGCGTCGGCCTCGTCCTCAAACTCCAGTTCAATGCTGGCCTGACAGTGGGGGCAGCTCACGAGACTGACCTCGCTGCCATCGGCGGCCTGCACGGTAGGGGCGGCGGCGAGGACATCCTCGGTCACCTCGAATTCCTCATTGCAGTTCGGGCAGGTGGTCAGAATACCCAGCAGTTCGAGTTCAAAGTCCTCGCCGCCACCATTGCGGGTGATTTCCATTTCCGCATTGCACGAGTCACACACGATCACGTCACCGGGTTGCAACTCGGTGCGGTCCTCGTCGCTCAGTTCTAGGACCTCAGCACAGACGGGGCATTCAATTTCCAGCATAGCCATAACTTGCAGTTTACGGGTTCTGCTCCGCCGTGGGCTTTTCGCCCTCACCCCGTTCACCCGGAAAGCGTCCGTGCTTCTTGAAAAACGCCAGGATGCTGCCCTCGGCCAGGGCCTCACGCAGGAACTCGGGCGGGGGCGGCAGTTGGACGGTACCGCGCGGGTAGGTCAGCGTCCCAGTATCGATCTCAAGCGTGACCTCTTCCCCGTCTTCTAGAATGTCGATCAGATCGGCCTCAAAGGCGGGAATACCCAGATTCAGCAGGTTACGGTAATGGATGCGCGCGAAGCTGGGGGCGACGATGGCCCCGATCTGCAGCTTCTTGAGGGCCTGTGGAGCGTACTCGCGGCTGCTGCCTAGGCCCCAGTTCCGCCCCCCGATCAGCACATCGCCAGGACGCACCTGCGCTGCAAATTCCGGGCGGGTGTAGTGAAAGGCGAAAGTCTGGAACACGTCCTCCCCGGCCATGAACGGGGCAAACTTGCCGGGCAGGATGTCGTCGGTGTTCACACTGTCGCCAAATTTCCAGACGCGGGGCATGGCCGGAAGTATCGCGCCTGTGGCGGGGGCTGCAAGGCCAGAGGTCTATCCGTCCGGGGGAAGGGCCTACGGCTTTTCCCATTCGATCACGTCGCGGTGACGCAGGTAGAAGAGGAACTGCGATCCCAGCAGGACAATGTTGAACAGCACCGCCGACAGCACCCGGCCTGCCAGGTCATAGACCTTGGCCAGCGGGGTATAGGACCGGTCCGGGGTGAGCAGCAGCACCGCCGAGAGAGCCAGCACGAACACCCCGAGCATCACGATCAGGGCGTACTTGTTTTTCTGGTAGAAGCCGCTCCAGGCTCCGCCCCTCGACCTGTGGATGCGTCCGCTGGTCAGGTCCGTTCGCACGCCGTCCACACTCAGTCCCAGGGTCACGCGGGTTCCGGCAGAAAAGGCAAAGGCTTTTTCCTTCAGCAGCTGTTCGGTCAGGCGCTCGGTGCGGTCCTGCACCTCGGTCAGATGCACCCCGAACACGCGCACCACCACAAACCGGCCCGCGTCGAGGGTATTCACCAGACCGGGGAGACTCTGGCCCGCCTGCGGCCACGACACCAGCACCAGCGCCCCCGCCTGGACCTCGGCGCGGTCATGGGTGATCACCAGATCGGTGACCGACTGGGCCTGCTCGGTCAGCGAGCCGTCGGCATTGCGCAGGGGCATGAAGCGCCAGCCACTGAACACCCGCTCCCACAGCGCCTGATCGTGCAGGTCTGCGCCCGGAGCCACGGGAATCACGCAGATCGAACGGAGGTAATGGGCGGCGGGCATGGCTCAGAGGCTACTTGATCTGTCGGCCAAAAGCCGCAGGCGACAGCAATTTCCCAGCACTTGTCCCAGCCCGCCCGAAACATCTGAGCGCTCATTCATATATACTGACGTTCATGGACTCCTCCTCTCCTTCTCCCGGTGCCGCGCCTCTGCAGTATTTCGTGGACGGTATGGACTGCGCGAGTTGTGTGCAGAAGGTCGAGCAAATGGTGGGGCGACTGCCAGGGACGGCGGAGGTCAGAACCAGTTTCGCCAGGCAGACCCTCAAGCTGGAGCTGGACGAGACGCAGACTTCCCGCGCGGAGCTGGAGAAGAACCTGAGGGCGCTGGGCTACACGCCATCCTTGCAGGAGGCGCCCCAGAGCGGGACCCCCCCTGCCGCGCAACATTCCTCGGCACAGGACCATGAGGGGCATGACCACGCCGGACACGTCCATGAAGTGCTGCCCGCCGGAACGCCGTGGTACGCGGGCAGGCAGGGCAGGCTGGTGATCTTCTCAGGGGTGCTTCTGGGCCTGGCCTGGGGCTTCGGTTTCATTGAGCCTGGGCTATCTGTTTACGGGTATATCGCGGCCACCGCGCTGGGGGTCTGGCCGCTGGCGAAACAGGCGTATGCCAGCGCGCGGCTGGGCGATCCGTTCTCGATCAACATGCTGGTGTCGCTGGCGGCCATCGGCGCGGTGCTAATCGGGCAGGCGGCAGAGGGCGCGGTGGTGGTCTTCTTCTTCGCCATCGGAGAACTGCTGGAGGGCGTGGCGGCAGGCCGGGCACGGGCCGGAATTCAGGCGCTGTCGGCGTTGGCCCCCAAGACGGCGCTGCTGGTGGATGCGGTCGGGACGCGCGAAGTGCCCGCCGATTCGCTGCAGGTTGGACAGACCGTGCAGGTGCGCCCCGGCGGACGGGTTCCGGCGGACGGCACGATTCTGAGCGGCACGTCCAGCCTGGACGACAGCCCGGTGACGGGCGAGAGCATGCCAGTCAGCAAAACAGTGGGCGATCCCGTGTTTGCGGGGAGCATCAACACCGACGGCGTGCTGAGCATCCAGGTGGACCGGGAGGCCAGCGACAACACTATCGCCCGCATCATTCATCTGGTAGAGGAGGCCGAGGGCAGCAAGGCGGCCACCGCCCGTTTCATAGACCGGTTCAGCCGCTACTACACCCCAGGGGTGGTGCTGGTGTCGGCGCTGGTGGCCCTCGTTCCGCCGCTCGTCTTTGGCTCAGCGTGGTCTCCGTGGCTGTACAAGGGCATCACATTGCTGCTGATCGGCTGCCCCTGCGCGCTGGTCCTGAGCGTGCCTGCGGCGATCACCAGCGGCATCAGCGCGGGGACGCGGCGCGGACTGCTGATCAAGGGCGGCGCGGCACTGGAGGCGATCGGCACCGTCAAGACCGTGGCCTTCGACAAGACCGGCACGCTGACGGCGGGCAAGCCACGCGTGACCGACGTGCTGGGTGTGGGCGTCACAGAACGTGAAGTGCTGAGACTGGCCGCCGCCGTCGAAGCAGGCAGTTCCCATCCCCTGGCGCAGGCCATTACGAAAGAGGCCATCCGTCAGAACGTCACCGCTCCCATCGCGCAGGACGCCAGGGCTCTCGCCGGCAAGGGCGTTCGTGCCAGGGTGGAAGGCCGTGACCTCTTCATCAGCTCGCCCCAGCACGCCGCCAGCACGCTGAGCGTGACGCCGGACCTGCGTGACCGACTGACGGCACTGGAGGAGCAGGGCAAGACGGCGGTGGTGCTGCACAGCGAAGGTGAGGTCCTGGGCGTCCTGGCGATCCGGGACGAGCCGCGCGCAGACGCCAGAGACGCCATTGCCCGCCTGAGAGCAATGGGCGTGAACGCCGTGATGTTGACGGGCGACAACGCCCGCACAGGCCGTGCCATCGCGTCCGGGCTGGGGCTGGAGGTCCAGTCGGAACTGCTGCCCGAGGACAAGCTGCGCCTGATTGCCGAACTGAAGGGACAGGGCGGGGTGGCGATGGTGGGGGACGGCATCAACGACGCCCCGGCGCTGGCCCAGGCGGACGTGGGCATTGCGATGGGCGGCGGCACCGACGTGGCGCTGGAAACGGCGGACGCAGCCCTGCTGCGCGAGCGGGTGCAGGGCGTGGCTGATCTGGTCCAACTGTCGCGCGACACCATGACCAACATCAAATGGAATATCGCCTTTGCGCTGGGCCTCAAGGCCATCTTTCTGGTCACGACGCTGTTGGGCTACACCAACCTGTGGATGGCGATTCTGGCCGACACCGGGGCAACGGCGATTGTCACGGCCAACGCGCTGAGGCTGCTGGGATGGAGCGGCCAGACGACGGGGCAGACCGCCGCGCCGTCTCGCCTGCCGGCCACCCCGGGAGCCTGAGACATGCGTGACATTACCGTCTACACGGTTCCCCAATGCGCCGATTGCGAGGCCGTCAAGCGGCTGCTGACCAGCCAGGGGGCCGCCTTCACCGAAAAGAACGTGCGGGGAGATCCCTTGGCGCTGGCCGAAATGCAGGCGAAGGCGAACGTGCGGATTGCCCCCGTGACGGTGATCGGAGATCAGGTCTTTCACGACCTTTTCGATGATCAGCGGCCTGGCATACTGTCCGCGCTGGGGGCCGCAAAATGACGACCTCGTTGACCCAGATTCTGCTGCTGACGCTGATTCCGGTGGTGGCCACCTTTCTGGGCGGCGTGGTGGCGAGTTTTCGTCCTCCGGGGCCGCGTGTTCGCAGTTTCGTTCAGCACTTCGCGGCGGGCGTGGTGTTCGCAGCCGTGGCCGGGGAACTGCTGCCTCAGATCACGGCGGGCCGCGAGCCGCTGGGCGTGGTAATCGGTTTCGCACTGGGCGTGGGCGTGATGCTGTCGGTACGGGCGCTGGTGGGACGGCTGGAGCCGGAGGACGACAATGGGCAGGACACAGATGCGGCCCCACGCGCGGCCACCGGGCTGCTGGCGGCGGTGGGCATCGATATTCTGATCGATGGCCTGCTGATCGGCGTGGGCTTCGCGGCAGGCGAGCGGGTGGGAACGCTGCTGGTGGTTGCCCTGACGCTGGAACTGCTGTTCCTGGGCCTGTCGGTGGCGGCCAGCCTGGGCCAGCGTGGGGCCTCGAGGGGCCGCAGCATCCTGACGGTGGGTGGCCTGAGCCTGCTGGTGATCGTGGGGGCCGCGCTGGGCGGCACGCTGCTCCAGGGGCTCTCAGGGCTACCGCTGGAAATCGTGCTGTCCTTCGGCGCGGCGGCGCTGCTGTTTCTGGTCACCGAGGAACTGCTGGTGGAGGCTCACGAGGTCAAGGAAACGCCGTGGATCACCAGCGCCTTTTTCCTGGGCTTCATCGCGCTGTACCTCATCGAGTTGGGCTCATGACCGGACCCTTCGGTCCGTCGCGCTACACTGCAGAAATGAGAACGGTTTCTCAACAGGAGGAGGCCCCGGCGGACGTCTGCGAGGTGAACTGCGTCCATCCCGACGCGGTGGCGCAGGCACGGACCGAGCTGCCGGGCGGGCAGGAGGTCGAGACCGCCAGCGCCTTCCTGAAGCTGGTGGGGGATCCCACCCGGCTGAAGATTCTGAGTGCCCTGAAGGCCCGCGAACTGTGCGTCTGCGATCTGGCAGCGGTGGTGGGCCTCTCGGAGAGCGCGGTGAGTCATCAACTGCGCCTGCTGCGGACCGGACGGGTGGTGACCTTCCGCAAGGCGGGCCGCGTGGCGTACTACCGCCTGCTGGACCACCACGTCACCCTGCTGATCGAGAATGCCCTTGAACACGTCAGGGAATAGGTCAGCCAGCAGCAAGAGGCGCTGGCCGCAGCTGGGCGCGGTACTGGCAATTCTGGCGGCGCTTGGGGCCATCGGAGGAGTGTGGCTGGCACGCGAGGCCGGGGGGCGGGGACCGCTGTACTGCATCGAACAGTCGGGCACGGTCTGGAACGGCGTGGCGCCCCTGCCGCCCGGCTTCCAGCCCGAATGCCCCCAGAGCGACAGCTACCGCGCGGAGGTCCGCGCCGGTGACGCGCGGGTGGAGCAGTACCGCGTGCCGGGCTGGCAGCCACGCGCGCTCCTGCCCGCCATCAAAGCTGGGGGGTACGGGCAGCTCAGCGATGAACTGATCGGGACGGGCAATTATTCGGCCTTTCTGGGACGTGCGGGCGCGCCAGAAATTCAGTATCTGGCCACCCAGGAAGGAGACACGACGCTGATCACCCTGAGTGGACGGCCCTAATTACCTTCGTGACCAGCCAATTGCGGCAGACTCGGCGCGGATGACCGGCATGGCGCGCCCGCAAAACCCAGTTCAGAACGAGAACGTGGCCCTGTCGCACCGGCTGCGTGACCTGCTCAGCACGCTGGGGCTCGTGTGGCATGCCAGCCCCCGGCACAGCTTCACCTATGCCGCCACCACCCTGATCGGGAGCGCGCTGCCTGCCGCCAATCTGTACGTCGGCAAACTGCTACTGGATGAGGTGGCGCAGGCGGCGAGCGGCGGCGTGACCTACGCGGCGCTGCTGACCCTGCTCGCCATTCAGGTGGCGCTGGGTGTGTTCGGCAGCCTGCTGTCCACGGTGGGCACTGCCTCTCAGCAACTGCTGGGCGACAGCCTGCAACACAGCGTCAGCCGCCGGATTCTGGACAAGGCGTCGGGCCTGTCGGTGGAGGCTTTCGAGAACGCCGAGACCTACGACCGGCTGCAGCAGGCGTACCGCGAGGTGGGTTCGCGGCCCCTCGGCGTGGCGACGCAACTGGTGGGACTGGCGGGGGCCGCCGTGACCCTCGTGTCGGTGGGCGCATTGATGGCCCGGCTGGGCGTATGGGTGTTGCCCCTGGTGCTGCTGGCGAGCGTGCCGGGGGTGATCGTCAGCAACCGGTTCGGCATCGAGGGCTACCGCATGCTGCGCCGCCAGACCCACGACGCCCGCGTGCAGAACTACCTGGGCAGCCTGCTGACCTCCGACACGCTGGTCAAGGAAGTGCGGCTGTTCGGCTTCGAGGGCCATCTGCTGGGCCGCTGGCGTGCGTACTACCTGGGCTTCCGCAAGACCCTGGAAGACCTGGTGCGCCGCCGCTCGGTGTGGGGCTTCTCGGCGGCGCTGGCCTCCGCGCTGCTGATCGGGCTGGCGAGCGCGCTGATTCTGCGGCGGGCGGCGGACGGGCAGATCAGCGTAGGGGACTTCTCCATCTTCGTCCTGGGCATCGCGCAGGTACAGGGCACGGTGAGCAACCTCCTGAACGGCGTCAGCGGCATCTATCAGAACCTGCTGTACATGCGCAATCTCTTCGACTTCCTGGAACTGCCCAGCCGCGATCTGGATGCCGGCGAGGTGTGGAGCGGGCCAATCGACACCATCGAATTCAAGAATGTGGGCTTCCGCTACCCGCTGACCGAGCGCGACGTGCTGCGCGGCGTGAACTTCAGCGTGCGGCGCGGACAGGCGCTGGCCCTGGTGGGCGAGAATGGCGCGGGCAAGACCACCCTCGTCAAGCTGCTCACGCGGCTGTTCGAACCGAGCAGCGGCACCATTCTGCTCAATGGTATGGACGCCGCCCGCTTCAGCCCCCGCAGCGTGCAAAAGCAGATGAGCATCATCTTCCAGGACTTCGGCCAGTATCAGATGAGCGCCCGCGAGAACGTGGCGCTGGCCGAGGTGGCGCGGCTTTCAGAGGCGGGCGGTGTGGAGGGCGCGGTGCAGCGGGCCGGCGCAGAATTTGTGGACGAGCTGCCCGAAGGGCTGAACACGCCGCTGGGCCGACTGTTTCAGGGCGGACGCCAGCTGTCGGGCGGGCAGTGGCAACGGCTGGCACTGGCGCGACTGTACTTCCGCGACGCCTCAGTACTGGTCTTCGACGAGCCGACGGCGGCGCTGGATGCCCGCGCGGAATCGGACACCATCGAGGCGCTGCGTGCTCAGACCACCGACCGAATCACGCTGCTGATCTCGCACCGCTTTTCCACCGTACGGCTGGCCGATCAGATCGTGGTTCTGGACGGCGGCGTGATCGCGGAGTCGGGCAGTCACGCGGAATTGATAGAGCGCGGCGGGCAGTACGCCGCCCTCTACAACCTGCAGGCGCGGGGCTACGGCGCCCTGGAGCAGATGGGGGCGGAACCGGTCAACGGTCCGGCTTGAGGTTGTCGCGCCGGGCGTCCTCCAAACGCCATTCCGCGGCAACGGCGGCAGCCTTGCCCGTGACCCAGGCCAGTGCGTCGCTGTTCGGGAACGAGATGGCGCTGTGATCCTCACGCGAGGAGATGAAGCGCTCAATGCCTCTCCGGGTGCCGTCCAGGCGGACATTGGGGGTGAGTTCGAACAGGTAGTTGACCGGCCATCCGCCGCTGGCCGAGGGACGGGCCGGCACACGCTTGCTCTGCACTTCCAGATTGCGGGCCACATTGGGCCACACGATGTCCTTGGCCCCCACCGTGCGCCCGGCCACCGTGAAGGCGTCGCAGGCGTGCAGGGGGGACGGCTCGTCACCGTAAGGGTCCCCCAGGGCGCGGATGCCGTCCCCGAAATCGGACTTCCAGGCCAGGCAGATGCCGTCCAGATCGACCTGCAGGGCAACTGGAACATAGGGATTGACGCGCGCCAGGTGGTGCAGCCACACCGAGCCCTGCGAGTGGCCCAGCAGGACCAGCCGGGGTGGGCGGGCCGACCCCATCCAGCTGTTCGTGACCCTCGCGAAGTCGCCCCGGAGCGCCTCGTACCCGCGCTGCGGCCCGCCGATGTATTCAGAGGAGAAACTGGCGGCGGCGTTGCTGGCGTACCCGGCCACCTGCACGCTGAAGCCGGCCGCCGTGAACACGTCGGCCAGCCGGTCCAGCGTGCCGCGCGATTCCAGATAGTCCCAGTTGTCACGCGGGGCCAGACACGGCGGCGCGCAGCGCCCGGCCATGCTGAAGATCACGATGTCCGGTGGCAGCCCCTGCAGATTCAGCGCCGGGGTGCGCGCCGGGTGCACCTCGTACAGCGGCGTGCAACCCATCAGCGCCAGCGCCCCCAGCAGCGGGGCCAGCATTCGGACCGTCAGGGCGGAAGACACCTTTCAGTGTAGAGGCCGCAACCGGGGCGGAAGGTGGGCCAGGCTTTCGGCAGGCATCACACTCTGGCAGGCCAGTCCGAGCTGCCCCACTCTCGCTGTGCCCCTATCACGCTGGCGCGCCTTGCAGGTATTCTGGAGGGCAATGATGCTCGACCTGGCCGAACCGTCCACACCGCCCACCGCCCGCCGGGGCCTTCTGATCGTGATCACGGGAGCCTCCGGCGTGGGCAAGGGCACCCTGCGCGAGCGCTGGCTGGCGGGACAGAACGTCTTCTACAGCACGTCCTGGACCACCCGTGAGGCCCGGCCTGGAGAACGTCACGGCGTGGATTACGTGTTCGTGCCGCCGGAAGTGTTCGACAGCAAGGCCAGGGCGGGCGGCTTTCTGGAACATGCCGCCTTCGTGGGCAACCGTTACGGCACGCCCATCGAACCCATCGAAGCCGCCCTGGCCCGTGGGCAGGACGTGGTGCTAGAAATTGAGGTGGAGGGCGCCATGCAGGTCAAGGCACGGATGGGCGACGAGGCGGTGCTGGTGTTCATCATGCCGCCTAGCCTGACCGAACTGCGCCGCCGGCTGGAGGGCCGCGCCACCGAGACCCCCGAGCGCATCGAGAAGAGGTTACGCCGCGCCCGCGAGGAGATTCAGGAGGCGCACGCCTTCCGCTACGTGATCGTGAACGATGACCTCGACCGCGCCGTGGACGAGTTGCTGGCCGTGCAGCGCGCCGAGCGGGCCGCGCAGGTGGCCCCTGCTGAGTGGACCGCTGAGGACCGGGCAGCGGTCACGGCGGCGCAGGCGGTCAGGAGCGAGACGCTGGACGCGCAGGATCTGCAGCGTGTCGTGGATTCATAACAGGAATCGGAGGGGAAGCTATGCCGCTTGAACTGGTTCAGGGCGACATCGTCGCACAGGACTGTGCCGCCGTCGTTACGGCGGCCAACAAGGAACTGATGGGGGGCGGCGGCGTGGACGGCGTGATCCACCGCGCCGCCGGACCGGAGTTGTTGCGGGCCATCCGGCGCCTTGGCGGCACACCCACCGGCACAGCCGTCATTACACCCGCTTTCGGTCTGGAGGGGCGCGGCGTGCAGTACGTCATCCACGCCGTGGGGCCGATCTGGCGCGGCGGCAACAGCGGCGAGGCCGAACTGCTGGCCGGGGCGTACCGTCGCAGCCTGGAACTGGCGGTGGAACATGGCTGTTCGTGCATCGCCTTTCCCTCGCTCAGCACGGGCGTCTACGGCTATCCGACCGAGAAGGCCGCACCGGTGGCCCTCTCGACGATCCGGGCATTTCTGGAGGTTCATCCAGAGTTGGAAGTCCGCATGGTGCTGTACGACCCCGGCAGCCTGAACGTCTTTCAGCGGGCGCTGGCACGGCTGGCAGGCTAGACCTGCAGGCGCGGTCAGCCGCCTCAAAGTAGATGCTCATGCGCGGCGCTTAGGATGCGCGCATATGTTCCCCAATTCTGATTCGGTTGCCCTGACCCCTGCGCGCCATGCGGCGCGGGCCCTGCTGTTGCTGGGGGCCTCGGGCCTCGGCGCGCTGACCCTGTCTGCCCCGGCCTCGGCCCAGACCGCCGCGCCCAAACCCGCCGCCACCTCTGCGGCCACCACGCAGGCTGCCAGCGCCGTCGCCATCGAGATCAGCGCCGCCATCAAAGGACAGATCGTGAGCTGCCCGTCCAGCCTCAAGCTCAGCCCACGGGCGGTGTGCCTGTATACCCAAACCGGCGCGGCCTCGCTGCGTCCCCTGATTGCCGGCAAACTCAGCGGGCGTGCGGTGGGCACCTGGAAAACCACTGGAAAGGCCAGCACCCTGCTGGTCCGTGAGCGGGCGAATGGACCGCTGGGTGCTTTTGTCCTCCTCAGCGCGCTAAACGACAAGGAAAGCCTGGTGGTGGTGGACGCCGCGCAGGCCAAGGCCGCCCCAGCCGCCGGCAAACCCACCACACCGGCAGGCGTGATCAAGGGTCAGCCCTACGTGCTGGGCCGGGATCTGGCCGGGGTGGTCAACGTGACCAGCCAGGGCGGCGGCAGCTACCGCCTGACCACGGAAGACGGCTCGGTGCTGACTGCCACGGTCGGCCGCAAGTCCGCGCAGACCGCCAGCGGCACGGTGGAACTGCCCCTGGCCCCCGCCACCGACGGCACCAACCTGATCTTCCCGCTGGACGGCCTGCGCTCGCTGGGCTGCACCGTGACTCCCGCCGGAAAGAGCCTGACCGTGGCCTGCGGGGCCGACAGCATCGGCCTCAAGCCCATCGTGTTCTAAGGCGAGACCACTGGAAAGGAGGTGAGCGGGTCTGACCGTTCACCTCCTTCTGCTGGGGCCGCTGCACCTTGAGAGCGCCTTGACCCTCGCCTCATAACGGGGCTGATGGCAACCCGCCGCGCGTCGGGTGCGTAATCATAGCTGCAATCGCCTGTTGCCCTGAGGCGTTGTTCATTTTCCAAGGAGGATTCACCATGAGCATTCTTGACCGACTGTCCCGACTGCTGCGCGCCAACGTCAACGATATGATCAGCAAGGCCGAGGATCCCGCCAAGATCATCGATCAGGCCCTGCGCGACATGCGAGCTGCCTACGGCGAAGCCCGCAGCGAAGTGGCCGACGCCATGAGTCAGAACGCCAAGCTGGAGCGCGAGGCGAACACCAACCGCCGCCTGGCGGACGAGTACAACAAGAAGGCCGAGGAAGCCCTGCGCGGCGGCAACGAGGATCTGGCAAGAGAAGCGCTGCGCCGCGCCCAGAACTCCAAGGACCTGGCCCAGGGCTTCGACGAGCAGCGCGCCACCCAGAGCAGCACTGTCGATCAGCTCAAGACCCAGCTGCGCGCGCTGGAAGCCAAGATCGACGAGATGGAGTCCAAGAAGTCGCTGCTGGCGGCCCGCCAGAAGACTGCACAGGCCAGCGAGACCCTGGACCGCGCCAGCGGCTTCAACAAGGCCGGGGGCGCGATGGACGCCTTCGAAGAAATGGAGCAGCGCGTCGCCGGCATGGAAGACCGCAACAGGGCCATGACCGAGTTGCGCAACGAGAACGACATTGACGCCCAGCTCAAGGACCTTGGACGGGACCGGGAGCTGGAAGACGCCATGGCGGCCCTCAAAGCTAAGGTCCACGGCGACTCGGGGACAACCAACAGCTGATCCGCCGCTAGGTTCAACCCCCAGATTTCTCCCCCACCGTTGAACGGACTGGGGGAGTTTTCGGTGACCCGCGGCGCCGCGTGACCCTACCGTAACGCCGGCCCGCTAGACTGGCCGGCACATGGACAAAGTGTATGCCAGCGCCGCGGAGGCGCTTTCGGATGTGGTGGCCGACGGGCAGACCGTCGCGGTGGGAGGCTTCGGGCTGTGCGGCATTCCCGAGGCCCTGATCGGGGCGCTGCGCGACAGCGGGGCCCGTGACCTGACCGCCGTGAGCAACAATGCAGGAGTGGACGGCTGGGGCCTGGGCCTGCTGCTCCAGACCCGTCAGATCAGGAAGATGATCTCCAGCTACGTCGGCGAGAACAAGGAGTTCGAGCGCCAGTACCTGGCCGGGGAGCTGGAGCTGGAATTCACGCCTCAGGGTACCCTGGCCGAGCGGATGCGCGCGGGCGGGGCAGGCATTCCCGGCTTCTACACCCGGACCGGTGTGGGCACGGTGGTGGCCGAGGGCAAGGAAGAGAAGGAGTTTGACGGCGAGCGCTACATCCTGGAACGCGGCATCGTGGCCGATCTCAGTCTGGTCAAGGCCTGGAAGGCCGATCGAAGCGGCAATCTGGTGTACCGCAAGACCGCGCGGAACTTCAACCCGGTGGTGGCGACCTGCGGGCGGGTCACGGTGGCCGAGGTGGAGGAAATCGTAGAGGTCGGCCAGCTCGATCCCGACACCATCGACACGCCCGGCATCTACGTGCAGCGCGTGATTCTGAACGCGACGCCGGAAAAACGCATCGAGCAGCGGACCACGCGCAAGGCTGAAACACCGGCCTCGTCCGCCGCCGGAGAGGAGGTCTAAAGATGCCCTGGAACCGTGACGAGATGGCGGCCCGCGCCGCACAGGAATTGCAGGACGGCTATTACGTGAATCTGGGCATCGGCCTGCCCACGCTGGTGGCCAACCACATCCCGCAGGGCGTGTCGGTGATGCTGCAATCCGAGAACGGCCTGCTGGGCATCGGCCCCTTCCCCACAGAGGACGCCGTCGACCCGGACCTGATCAACGCGGGCAAGCAGACGGTGACGGCGCTGCCCGGCGCGAGCTTCTTCTCTAGCGCCGACAGCTTCGCCATGATCCGAGGCGGGCACATCAACCTCGCCATCCTGGGGGCCATGCAGGTCAGCGAACGCGGCGATCTGGCCAACTGGATGATCCCCGGTAAGATGGTCAAGGGCATGGGCGGCGCGATGGATCTTGTGGCCGGGGTGCAGCGCGTGGTGGTGCTAATGGAACACACCGCCAAGGGCGAGGCCCACAAGATCTTGCAGGAATGCACCCTGCCGCTGACCGGCGTGGGTGTGGTGGACCGGATCATCACCGATCTGGGGGTGCTTGACGTGACTGAAGGCGGGCTGGCGCTGGTGGAGCTTGCTCCCGGCGTGACACTGGAGGAACTCCAGGCAAAGACCGGAGCGGACATCCGGGGCCACACTGCCTGAAGCGCCGGGCGAAGATCCGAAATGAACAGTCCACGCACGGCGGGCGGCCCGACTACCGATGGGGCGGGCCATTGCCGTCGGATTCTCGAACTGTCCCGGTTGAGCGCAGGAGACGGAGACCTCCGTCCTGGCGGTGGTGTCTGAATCTCTTGCACAGCAGGAACTGGGATTTGGATGGACCCACAGCGGGTTTGGCGACTTGATCCGCTAGGGTTCAAGACCTCCCACCTCGCACACACGGCCCGCGCTATGCTGTGGATGAATGACGGGGCAGGCGAGCGATGCAGGAGCGACCAACAGGATGACCACCATCGACGGCAAGTACGGCGTGTTGAGGGAGTTGTCACGGTACGGCAACGTGACGCTCTCCGAGGTCCGGGCCGCCGAGGGTGTGACCCGGCAGGTGGCGTGGTTCGACATTTCCACCCCGGCGGACCGTCAGGCATTTCACGCGTACCGCTCGGTGCTGCGTGCCCTGAATCCGGCGGGCCTGACCGATATCGTGGCGCGGCCCGGCGCGTATTACGCGGTGTGGCAGACGGTGGGTGGCCTCCCGCTGGAAGGTGCGCTGGCGCAGCCCAAGAAGCGCCAGGAAACGGTGGACAACGTTCGCACGCTGGCGGCCCGGCTGGCTGAACACGGATACGCCCTCAGCGACGCCGACATCATGCTGGAGGGTGACGAGCCCAGGATTGCTTACCTGCGGGCATTGCAGCTGCCCCGCACGCCCGAGGACATCGCGGCGCGCAACGCCCCAACGCTGGCCGCGCTGAACGGTGGACGCATCAAACGGCCCCGCCAGCCCGGCGCGTGGCTGACCTTTATTCCGGGGCTGCTGTTCCTGGGCGGCGCGGTCTACCTGGGCGCGCAGGCCGCGCAGATCTACCTCAATCCCCCGGTGCGTGAGGTGGCCGCTGTGGGTGGGCAGGACGCGCGGACCGCGGCCAAGAAATTGACCGCCGACGGCTTCCGGGTGGCCTATACCGAGGGACAAGTGGGCAACCAGGGAGTGGGCACGATCATCCGGCAGGAGCCGGCAGCCGGCACCAACCTGCCGATTGGACGCCTGATCACGCTGACGGTCAACAATCCCCCCTCCGTCGAAGTGCCCAAACTGGAAGAACAGAACCTCGATCAGGCGAGGAACACCCTCAAGGACCGCTCGATGGTGCTGGGCAAGGTGCTCAAGGTGGACGGCACGCTGACCAACACTCCCGAGGGGCGTATCGTCTCGCAACTGCCCGAAGCCGGCTCGCCCGCCCAGCGCGGTCAGCCCGTGCAGGTGATGGTCAGCACCGGAATTAGCGGCAAGGAAACCTGGCTGCCCTCCCTGACGGGCCTGACCGTGGATCAGGCGCGCGAGTACGCCCGGACGGCTGGTCTGGTGATCACCAAGGTGAGCGAGCAGCCCAGCGACAAGCCCCCCGGCAGCGTGCTGGAGCAGACTCCCGCGCCCTTCGTTCGGGTGGAGGTGGGCGGCCCCGTGACCCTGACCGTGGCGGTGGCCCGTTACAGCCCGCCCAGTCGCCCGGCAGGCAGCCTGCCCCTGCCACCTCCGCCCGAACCCGAGACCCCTGAGTCCGAGGTTCCCAGCGGGCCGCAGCCCCTGCCGCAGGAGGCAACCCCCGAACCATTGCCGCAGGAACAGATCCCCGCTCCACAGGAGCCGGCGGACACCACGGTCCCCACAACGCAGGAGGGTTCTGCCACAGTTCCAGATGCAGAAACGGGCACCCCCGAGACCACTGCCCCTGAGACCCGCAGCGTCAGTTTCGAGTACACCTTCCCCGCCGATCTACCTGCCGGAACCTACAGCGTGGTGGTCAGCGACGCGAACGGCGAACGCCAGATCCTGCAACCCACCGACGCCTCGCAACTCGCCGGGCGCAACGCCAACAGTTCGCAGCCCATCCAGGTCGTGGGGGACGCGGTGTTCATCGTGCGGCAGGACGGGGCGGATTACGCCACCGTCAATCCCAACTAGCACACGGCATGATTTATTTAGACTACGCAGCCACACATCCCATGACCGCCGAGGCACTCGCCGCCTACGCGCAGGCGGCGGCCCTGCCCGGCAATCCCGCCAGCGTCCACGCGGCGGGTCAGGCCGCCCGCGAGCGGCTGGAGGAGGGACGCGCGCACGTCGCCGCGGCCTTCGGCGTGGACCCGCGTACCGTGATCGCCAACAGCGGCGGCACCGAGGGCGACAACGCCGTGTTGCTGGGCGTGGCCCGCGAGTGGCAGGAAGCGCACGGTGCGCCCGGCCACCTGATCACCACACCCACCGAGCATTCCGCCGTGCTGGCCCCGGCCCGCTGGCTGGAGGCTCGCGGCTGGGCGGTGTCCTGGCTGAAGCCCGATGCCCACGGGCGCTACTCGCCGCAGGAGCTGGAGGCCACGCTGCGCCCCGAGACCGCGCTGGTGTCCATCCATCACGCTAACAACGAGCTGGGGACCGTGCAGGACACGCCCGCCCTGACTGCCGTCGCCGCCGCGCGGGGCGTGCCCTATCACAGCGACGCGGTGCAGGCCCCCGGCGTGCTGGCCGTGAATCTGGCCGATTGGGGCGTGACCTACGCCACCTTCAGTGCCCACAAATGGGGCGGGCCGCGTGGCGTGGGCTTCGTTTACGTGCGGCGCGGCGCGCAATTGCCCCCGGTGACTTTCGGCGGGGGGCAGGAGGGCGGCACCCGCCCCGGCACCCAGGACACCGCCGGGGTCTACGCGGCGGGCGTGGCCCTGAACGGGGCCGAGGCTGAGCGCGAGGCGACGTTTGCCCACCTCTCCGGGCTGCGCGAGCGATTTATGGGGAATATCTCCGACATTCCTGGCCTGCGCGTCAACCATCCAGCGGACGGCAGCCCCAAAGTCGTCTCGGTCACGTTGCCGGGGGCCGATGGCGAGGCTCTACTGATGAACTTGGACCTGCTGGGCGTGGCGGCCAGTGCCGGGAGCGCGTGCAGCGCCGGCACCATGCAGCCCAGCCATGTGCTGAGCGCCATTGGCCTGAGCGCTGCTGACGCCCGCGCTAGCCTGCGCTTCAGCTTCGGGCGGGCCACCACCCCGGACGAGATCGATCAGGCTGCCGCCGCCCTCAGGCAGGCCGCCGAGTGGAGCCGCGCCTGAGCCTGCCGGACGTCCTGACCGCCGAGGGGCTGTTGCTGGAAGCTGCGGCCTTGAACCCCGGCGCCTGGGTGGACCATTCACGGAATGTCGCCCTGGCCGCGCGGCACATCGCCGAAGTTCATCCGCGCCTCGATCCCACACGGGCCTACACGCTGGGGCTGCTGCATGACCTAGGACGGCGCACCGGGCCGAACCGGGACCGTCATCTGCTTGACGGCCACGACTTCCTGCTGGGCCTTGGATACAGTGACGCCGCCCGCATCGCCGTGACGCACGCTTTCGTGATTCCCGACATGGAGAGCCTGCAGGGCGAATGGGACGGCACGCCCGAGGAGTGGCAGCGCCTGAGCCGCTTGATGGCCAGCGCCCGGCAGACCGACGAGGACCGCCTGATTCAGCTGTGCGACATGCTGGGGCTCGCTGGGGGGTTTTGTACCGTTGAGGAGCGGCTGGTGGACATCGCTCTGCGCTACACCTTCAATGCCCGTACGCCCGACAAGTGGCGCGCGAAGCTGAAGCTCAAAGGCGACTTTGACCGCGAATGCGGCGTCAACATTTACCGTCTGCTGCCAGGACTGACCGAGCGTTTGCTGGCCTAGCCTGGACTTGAGCGCGGCTCCCTATACTTTGTTCAATGACAGCTCAGACAGGCAAGAATCGGGCGGATGTGGTCATCGTCGGGGCCGGATCGGGGGGCTGCGTGGCGGCGAGGCGGCTGCTGGACGCGGGTCTGCGGGTGCTGCTGCTGGAGGCCGGGGGCCGCGACACCAATCCGTATATTCGCACCCCAGCAGGCTTTCCGCGCCTGTTCCGTTCTGCCGTGGACTGGAACTTTCAGACGGTGCCGCAAGCCCGCGCCGATGGCCGAAGGTTCTATTGGCCACGGGGCAAGGTGCTGGGCGGCTCCAGCGCCATCAACGCCACCATCTACATCCGTGGCTCGAAACGCGACTACGACGGCTGGGGCGAGGGTTGGACCTGGGCGGACGTGCTACCCGCCTTCCGGGCGCTGGAAAACTTTCGGGGCGGGGCGTCCGAAACGCGTGGAGTGGACGGCGAATTGCCGGTCGGCTCGCGGGCCGCCTCTCACCCGTTGAGCGAGGCGTTCGTGACGGCGGCAGCGGCGGCACTGCACATTCCAGAGGCCAGGACTTTCAACGACGGCGTACTGGAGGGCGCGGGCTTGCTGGAAAGCAACCACCTGCGCGGTGAGCGCTACAGCGCGTTTCGGGCCTTTCTGAAACCCGTGTTGAACCACCCCAACCTGACGGTGCTGACCGGAGCACAGATGCTGGAGATGCTGTGGAACCCCTCGCATTCCACCGCACCGCGGGCGGTGGGCGTGCGCTTTCGCTGGCAGGGGCGCACGCTGGACGCTCCGGCTGGCGCAGTCATCCTGGCGGCGGGCGCGGTGCAGACGCCACAACTGCTGATGCTCTCGGGCGTGGGGCCGCGTGCCGAGCTGGAAAAACACGGCCTGCGCGTGCGCCAGCATCTCCCCGGAGTGGGCGAGGGCCTGCAGGACCATCTGGCGACGCCCGTCATCTTCCGCTCGCACACACCGTCTCTGGGGGCCATGCCCGAAGTTTTGGCGCTGGCCCAGTACCTGCGAAACCGTAGCGGTCCACTGGCCAGCAACATTGCCGAGGCCTCGGCATTTGCCCACGCCCGCCCCGGCCTGGACCCGCAGAAGGATGACCCCGATCTGCAGTATCACTTTGGCCCCGCGTACTTCCGGGACCACGGCTTTACCAGAGAAGAGGGACATCATTTCTCGATTGGCCCCGTGCTGGTGGAGCCGCACAGCCGGGGGCGCATCACCTTGGCCTCGGCGGACGTGCGGGACGCGCCGCTGATCGATCCGCAGTATCTGAGCGACGAACGTGACCTCCAGAGCCTGATTGCAGGCGTTCGGCTGGCCCGCGAGATCGCCGATACCCCGCCGCTGCTGGCCCACCGGCAGGGCGAGGCCCTACCCGGCGGCGGCATCCGCAGCGACGCCGCGATCGCCGCCTTTATCCGCGCCGAAGCGGCGACGCTGTATCACCCTGTCGGGACGGCGGCGCTGGGGGACGGGGAAACTGCAGTGGTAGACCGTCGGCTGGCCGTGCACGGCACACAGGGGCTGTGGGTGGCCGACGCCAGCGTCATGCCGCGCATCATCCACGCCAACACCAACGCCACGACCATGATGATCGGCGCGCGGGCGGCGGGGTTTGTGGCAGAGGGCGTGTCCTGACCAGCTTCTAATTTCTGGGAGCCCGCTACGCCTCTTCCTCGCCGTCCAGCAGGTAGGTCACGATGCTGCGGCAGTGGGTGAACCCCATATGGGCATACAGGGCGCGGGCCGAGCGCAGATGGTCATGGGCGCGCACACGCAGGGTGCGCAGTTCAGGATGCGTCTGGGCCTCGGCGGCGGCCAGGGCCAGCAGCACGCGACCCAACCCCTGTCCACGCTCGGCGGGATGGACTGCCAGATACGTCACGTCGGCGCGGGCGTCGTCCGGGCTGAATTCCAGCTCGGCAAAGCCTACCGGGTGGTCCCCACGCCAGAGCGCCACCAACCTCACCGTATCGTCGGCGAAGTGCGCAGCGTACTGCTCGGGGGTCCAGTCCAGGCGGCCGGCCCAGGCGTCCTCGGCAGCGCGGTACAGAGCGCGGTATTCGGCAATGGGCAGGGTACTGGTGGCCCGCAGACCCTCAGGAACACGGGCGGAGCGCGAGATCTGGCCCAGCGGCGCGGAGTAGAAGGCAGTGCTGTGCAGCGGCGCAAACCCGGCAGCCTCCAGCGCGGAGCGCACCGGCAGGTTGTCGCGGGCGGTGAAGGCATACACTGGCTGGCCCTCGGTATGCTGCGCGGCGCGGTTCAGCAGGGCGCTCAGAGAGCCGCCGTCACTGATCGGTCCCTCAAGCACCAGACCGTCGCGGAAGGGCGACAGGGCGCAGTACGCGCGCACGCCGTCGTCATCCTCTTCTACCAGACACAGGCCGTCCTCGCATTCCAGATGCAGTTCACGCGGGTCACGGGAATCGGGAGCGAAGACCTCACGTTCGGGGGCAGCGTCCATCCAGTGGAGCAGCGCGAGGACGTCAGGAATATCGGTGGCCTGCATGGAACGGATCATGGGGTGTCCTCCAGCGGGAAGGCGGTGGATCGGCGGCGGCCTGAAATTCGCCTCTCAGCGTAGGAGGCGAGGCGGCGCGCTGTCTGCCGAGCGCGTCACGCCCTTTTTTGCCGCGCCGTGCTATATTGACTGCATGCCCTGAACAGGGTACGACGCCTGCCTCCCCACAGACACGAAGCCGTGTTTGAGGGGCCTTTTCTTTTTTGAAGGGTGCAGGTCAGAGGGTCACCCGACAGAAAGGACCGAAGGGCAGGGAGGCGGGCAACGTTTTTTCGGAGGTGTTCGCCGTGACCAAACAGTCCAGCAAACCGCTTGGGATGAACCACAACCGTCAGGGGGGCCGCCGTGCCCTGCCCGCTGCGCCGCAGACACCCACCCAGTCCAAGGGGCAGCCGCAGTCTGCGCTGCTGGCCGAGGTCCAGACCGGGACTGATCTGCTGGCCCTGCGCGCCCAGTTGTCGCGCGCCGAGAAGGCTGCCCGCCGTGCGCCCACACCCCTGCCCCCCCGCGCCGTACGCGCGGCCCCGGTCAAGCCGCAGCGCGAGGTCGAGCTGGCCGGCGTCGCCACCGACGAATTCAGCCTGTCGCGCGCCCACGCTCAGCTGCGCGACGCGGTCTACGACACCCGGTACCACCTGTGCCCGCATGCTATCGGTCACGCCCGCGCCGAGGGCTTTCTAGAACACGACATCATCAACGTGCTGCTCAGCGGGCGCGTGCGCGCCGTGTACCCAGAAGATCGGCGCTGGCTGGTCTGCGGCTCCTTCGAGGCCTGCGGGGTGGCTCTGCCGCTGCATGTGGTGGCCCAGTACCACAGGGACGGACACCTGGACATCGTGACTGCCTTCGTGCCCAAACACCCGCATCACATCATCAGCCGCGCCCGGCTGGCCGTGATGCTGCGCTATGACGACGAGCAGATCCGGGCGCACACCAGCACGCCGGGCGCGAAGGCAGGCACGCGTGGACGGGGGCGCTGGAAGCGCTGAGCGATTTGGTGATCTCCTGCCATCTGGATCACCCCTCTCCCCTGCTACGCTTGGCCCCGTGACCCGTTCTGGCCTGTCCGACACCATCGCCGCTATTGCCACTGCCCCCGGCAGCGCGGGGGTGGGCATCGTGCGGGTCAGCGGACCAGCGGCGCTGACCGTGGCCGACGGCCTGTTCAAAGGAAGGCGCACCCCCTCCGGCACGGGAGGTGGGCGCTTTCTCTTTGGTGAGCTGGTCGCAGACGACGGCGAGGTCCTGGACGAGGGGCTGTGTCTGATTTTCCGGGAGCCACGGAGCTACACCGGCGAGAACGTGGTGGAACTGCAATCGCACGGCAGCCCAGCCGTCCTGAGCCGGGTGCTGGCGCGGGCACTGGAACTGGGCGCCCGCCCGGCGCGGCCCGGCGAATTCACCTTGCGGGCGTACCTGGCAGGCCGCCTGGATCTAGCGCAGGCCGAGGCCGTGCTGGGGCTGGTAGAGGCCCAGACCGATGGCGCGCGGCGGCAGGCCAGCCTGGGCCTGTCGGGGGCGCTGGGCGCGCGGGTGGCACGGGTGGCGGGCGGGCTGATCCGCGCGCTGGCCGCCATTCAGGCCATGCTGGACTACCCCGAGGAAGGCGTGCCGGATGAGGACCGCGCCCAGCCGCTGGCCCACGCCCAGGCGGAACTGGAAGCCCTGCTCGCCAGTGCGCGTGCCGGACAGGTCAGCACGCGGGGCGCGCGACTGGCGCTGATCGGGCGGCCCAACGCGGGGAAAAGCAGCTTGCTGAATGCGCTGGTCGGCTTTGAGCGCAGCATCGTGACACCCACCCCGGGCACCACTCGCGACTATCTGGAGGCGGGCCTGGAACTGGCAGGCGTGCCGGTCACGCTGGTAGACACCGCGGGCCTGCGCGAGACTCTGGACGAGATCGAGGCGGCGGGGGTCAGGCAGGCACGGGCGCTGGCAGAGGCCGCTGATCTCATCCTGGCCCTGGAGGACGGCAGCGCGCCGCGCGAGGAGTTGCCGCTGGACCTGACCGGCACGCCCGCACGGGTGATTCGCCTCCGCACAAAGGCCGATCTTCCCGCCGCGTGGACGAGTGTGGATCTGCTGGACGTGAGTGCCGTCACGGGTGAGGGCCTTCCCCTGTTGCGCGAGGGGGTTCGGACGGCACTGCTGGGGGACGCGGCGCGCGGCGAGGCGTGGCTGACCACCGAGCGGCAGGCGGACGCGGCCCGGCGGGCGCTGGACCACGTACAGGCAGCCCGGAGCCTGCCCGACGATCTTGCAGGCTACGAACTGGAAGAAGCCCTGCGCGCCCTGGCCGAGATCACCGGGCAGGACGTGCAGGAGGATGTGGTGGACGCTGTGTTCCGCAATTTCTGTGTAGGCAAGTAGTCGATTCGCTCAGCCGTACTTCGCGCGGTGCTCCTTCTTAAGGCGCGCGTAGGTCTCGTTCACCTCTGCCTCGTCCCATCTGGCTTTGAAGATGCGGGCGGCTTCCGCTTTCACAGGGTCTTCCGGCTGCCGGGGCAATTCCGCGCGGCCATGGGCGCCACTCTGACCCTTCTTGTCGTCCGGGACGGGGCCAGCGTACTTCTTGCCCCCCTTGTGATTCGCGTAACGGCGGGCACGGGTGAAGCCCATCTGCAAAAACTTGCGGGCCATGTCCGCGCCGACGAAATCGCCGTCTTCAAGGTACTGCTCGAACATGGCGTAGATGGCCTCGCTGCTCTCGCGGGCCGCCTCGGGGGTGGCAAAACGCCAGTGCGGCAGGATCTCTCCCTTGTACGGTTGCACCAGCAACACGCCCTGCTCTCCCCGCCCGACGCGGTACAGCTCGGGGTGGGCACGCAGGTCGAGTTCGGCGTAATTCAGGTCATAGTCGAATCTGGGCATTCGCCGGCCTCCAGCACAGCAAAATGACGGGCTGCTGGAACCAACCGGCAGCCCGTCGCAACGTTGGGTCCAAGCTTCAGTTCAGGCGGTCGTCATCCATGATGGCCTGCAGCATCCAGCGGATCATATCGATCGTCGCGGCGTAGCCGTTGTACAGGTCGGCAGTCGCAGGATCGTTGGCGTCGTCCACCGTCTGGCTATCGTCACGGTAGCCCCTGGACACGCGGGTCAGGTCACTCACCAGATCGGCCACCTGGGAGCGGGCGTCACGAACGGTCTCGGTGGGCACCTTGACCACGCTGAAACGTTCCAGATCGCTGGGCGCGGCAATGGGGCTTCCGCCAAGGGCCACCAGACGCTCGGCCTGCTCGTCGATGCTGGGAAAGATCTTCTCGATGAACTCGTCGTAGGCCAGGTGCAGGTCGCGGAAGAAGCGACCCCGGATGTCCCAGTGGTACTTCTTGAACTTCAGGTAGAGGGAGATGCTGGTGGCAAGGTTGCGCTGCAATGTCTCGGCCACAGTATTGAACTCGCTCTCCGAGAGGTAATTGTGGTCCACCAGAGCATTGAACGGTGTTTCCAGATGGGCCGCATCGGCCTTGGCCTCACCGCCGGGCGTCGCGCCAGGCTTGGCGGCCTGCGCGTCGCTGGCCTGCTTGGCGGCCTTGCTGCTGGCCTTGCTGGGCGTGGAGGGATCGGCCTTGCTCTTTTTGGTCATGGCCCCACGCTACCCCCGGCCCGCGTGTGCCGGCCATGCGGATTTCTTTACGCTTGCGCGCTGAAGATGAGTTTGTTGCCCGTTACCTTCATCCCCACCCGGCCCGCTTCGAGGAGTTCCGTCAGGTGGGCACTGACCACCGCGCGGTTGAGAACCACGGCCCCAGCGTTGGTCATCGTCACATCCAGGGCGTCGCAGACCCGGGCCAGCAATTCGTCGACGCTGGCCTCTCCGCCGTCTACCGCGTCCATGACCGCCTCAGTCGTTCGCTCGTAGGCAGCGAGATTGACCGCCACCAGCCCGCTGAGATCATCCGTGGGATCGCCGTGGCCCGGCAGGACGGTGCGGACGCCTGGCAGTTGCTCCAGCCTAGCCGCGCTCTGCTTTTGCAAGCGACTGTCGGCGCAGAAGGTCAGCGGGTGCTTCCCCAGGGCATCGGGGCCAAACAGCGCGTCGGCGGCGTACAGGACCTCGCCGACGCGCACGGCGTACATCAGCGAGGCGTGCCCGGCCACCTCGATCAGCTCGATATCGGCCCCACCGATGCGGCACAACCCCGGCTCGGGGGCCAGGCGAGCCGGGCTGGGCGGGGCGAGCAGGAACTTGCTCTGCAACTCGCGCGGCGGGCGAGCGCCGAACAGGGTCAGTGGTTCCAGGATGGGGTGGGTGATGACGGCGTTTTCCAGCGGCGGCGCGAAGACTTTCAGTTCCGGGAAGCGCTTGAGAATGAAGGCATTGCCGCCGTGGTGGTCCGCGTGGCTGTGGGTGTTGAGGATGCCGCTGGGGGTCAAGCCTGCCTCTGCCACTGCCCGCAACAGCTTGCGCGCATGCGAGTCGTCAAGGCCTGTATCCACCAGCAGCGCGTCCATGACCCGGCCCACCACTACGAAGCTGTTGACCGCGCCAGGAAAATAGAGGACGCCGGGGGCCAGGGCAATCAGGGACATGAAGAACAGGGTAGCGTGGGGCCAGGAGGCGCACGCATGACCACCACAACCCGACAACTCGTGACGTTGGCTGAAATTCAGGACGCCCGGACCCGCCTGAAAGACTGGGTGGGCCGCACACCGCTGGTTCCCCTATCCGGCGAGAACCTGTGGCTCAAAGCCGAGAACCTGCACCCCACCGGCGCTTTCAAGCTGCGCGGGGCCTTCAACAAACTGCTGTCGCTGACGCCGGAACAGCGGTCCAGGGGCGTTGTCGCCCATTCCAGCGGCAACCACGCCGGGGCAGTGGCGTACGCTGCGCGGGCGCTGGACATCCCGGCAGTGGTGGTCATGCCGGCGGGTGCGCCACAGACCAAACTGGCGGCCACCCGCTCGTGCGGCGCAGAAGTGGTGCTAGTGGGCAACGCCAGCGAGGAGCGCGCCGCGAAAGCGGCGGAGCTGGCCCATGAGCGCGGCCTGACCCCAGTGCCGCCCTACGACGACGCGCACATCATTGCCGGGGCCGGGACGGTAGGGCTGGAGATTCTGGAGGATCTGCCGGAAGTGGGCACGGTCCTGGTGCCAGTCAGCGGCGGCGGGCTGATCTCGGGGGTGGCGGTCGCCATCAAGGGTCAGCGTCCGGACGTGCGCGTGATCGGGGTAGAGCCAGAACTTGCGGCAGACGCCCACGCCAGCCTGCGGGCCGGGCAGCGCGTGAGCTGGGACGCGGCGCAGGTGGCGAGCACGCTGGCAGACGGCCTGCGTGTGACCCAACTGGGCGAACTGACCTGGGAGCACATCCAGGCCCACCTGGACGACATCGTGACCGTCAGCGAGGCGGAGATGCGGCGGGCCGTGCGCGACACGGTGACGAGGGCCAGGCTGGTGGCCGAACCCAGCGGCGCGGTGACGGTGGCGGCGGCGCTGTACGGCGATCACGCTTTCGGCCCCGGCCCGGTGGTGGCGGTGGTCAGCGGCGGCAATCTGGACACGGCCACCCTGATCGAGTTGCTGGGAGAGGCTGGGAACTGAGCCCAGGCGTCCCAGTTCACACCCAGCCCCAGACCCTTTACCGAACTTTGAACTTGACCGCCCATCGTGCTTTAAGAGTTAAAGTGGCTCCCTATGGAATATCGCAATCTGGGCAGGAGTGGTCTGAAAGTCAGTGAAGTGGCGCTGGGTGGCTGGGAGACCTACGGGATGGGCGTCGACGATCAGAAGATGGTCCGCGACATCGTGACGGCGGCCTACGAGGGTGGCGTGAACTTCTTCGATCAGGCCGATATTTACGCCAAGGGCCGCAGCGAGCAACTGATGGGCGCCGTGCTGAAGGAACTGCCTCGCCACACGCTGGTGATGTCCAGCAAAGTGTTCTGGCCCATGAGCGACGACGTGAATGACCGGGGCCTGAGCCGCAAACATGTGCTCGAAAGCATCGACAAGACCCTGAAGCGTCTGGAAACCGACTATCTGGACATCTATTTCTCGCACCGCTACGACGAGAGCGTGCCGATGGAAGAGATCGTGATGGCCTTCGATCAGGTCATCCGCGACGGCAAGGCGCTGTACTGGGGCACCTCCATGTGGCCTGCGGCACGGATTGCGCAAGCCGTGGAGTTCGCCCGTGCCAACGGCCTGCATGGCCCTGTGACCGAACAGCCCGAGTACTCCATGATGCGCCGCGAGCGTGTGGAGAAGGAAATCCTCCCGTATACGGCGGGCGCGGGGATCGGCCTGGTGGTCTGGAGTCCGCTGGCGATGGGCCTGCTGACCGGCAAGTACGACGACGGCAAACCTGAGGGTGCGCGCCTGACGGAGAAGGAAAACTGGGGCAAGAACTTCCTGACGGAAGAGAACATCCAGAAGGTGCGTGACCTGAAACCGATTGCTGACGATCTGGGCATCACACGGGCGCAACTGGCCCTGGCATGGCTGCTGCGTCAACCAGGGGTCAGCAGCGTGATCACGGGGGCCACCAAGGTCTCGCAGATTGAGGACACCGTGAAAGCAGGCGGCGTGCGCCTGAGCGACGATGTGCAACAGAAGATCGAGGAGATCCTGAACCCGTCGTAAGCAGCTGTCCATTGCCGAATCCACCCCCTTCCAAGTGGAGGGGGCATTTTTGTGCCGAGACAGCTCAGCGCATGTCGTCCCACAAGGCCAGCGCCGCGCCCACGATCACCGGGGGCAAGGCCAGGAAGAAAACCGCTCGCGCCAGCGGCTCGGCCAGATTCAGCGCGTCCCACCCCACTAGGAGCTGCCACCAATCGTGGGTGTCCGGGGCTCCCGTGATCAGCTCCAGGGTGCGGGCGGGGGCGTCGCGGATGTAGGCGGCGACGCCCGCGAAGGATTGCCCCAGCCACAGGGCGACGATGCCCGCCGCGTAGCGGTCCCCACGCCGCAGAAAGGTAGCGACGCAGGCTGCAGGAACGAGCAGTTGAAACAGGCTGCCGCCCAGCAACGTGACGGTTTCGCCCGCCCACCTCAGCAGAACGTGACCCACCTCGTGGAAGATCAGGTTCACCAGATGGAGCGGATAGTTCTGTAGCGGACGCAGGACGCCCGGGACGATCAACACCAGCGCCAGGATCAGCC
The DNA here is from genome assembly GCF_014201875.1 of Deinococcus humi. Lineage (NCBI taxonomy): Bacteria > Thermotogati > Deinococcota > Deinococci > Deinococcales > Deinococcaceae > Deinococcus > Deinococcus humi. The sequence goes on from NZ_JACHFL010000003.1 coordinate 344,720, forward strand.
CCGCAAGACGCGCCGCCCTGCGCTGAAGCGGCGTCACGGAGCTAGGCCCGTTCGCGCAGCCAGGCCAGCAACAGATCCTCTACGAGTTCACTGACGCTCTCGGCGGGGTCACCATCGTTGCGGACCTCGCGCCAGACCGCCCGCAACGTCTCCTTGCGGATGTAGACGACTTCCACGCGTTCGCCGGACTCGCCCTTGCGGCGGTCATCGGGCGCCGGGTGGTTGCCCCGGCTGCCGGCCCTCTTGCCCTTTTTCGGCTTGCCATCCAGATAATCGAAGCGGCCCATCAATCCATCCTCACAGCAGTTCCCGCGAGAGGGCCAGAATGTCCGCCCAGGCCACTGCGGCGCGGGCATCACGCACGTCGCGGGCCAGCGTGCCCAGTTCGGCGGCCTTCTGGTAGGCGGCGTACTGGCGCACCAGCGTGTTGCACACGGTCAAGCCCTCGTCGCGCAGATTCTCGCGGGCGTCCTCTGCGGCGTGGCCCACGGGAGGCACGCGGGTCAGGACGACGCGGGTCTTGCGGCCCATATCCCCAGAGTCCAGCAGGAAATCCAGCAGCTCGCGGGTGGCCTCCAGTTCCAGCGCACTAATTCCGCTGGGGAGCAGGATCAGGTCCGCCCGTTCGGAGAGACGGCGCAGTTCCTTGCGCTTCGGACGGCCCTCGGTGTCGATCAAGATGGCATCGGCAGCCGCCAGCTTCTTGGGTTTGACCTCGTCCGGGGCGAGTACCGGAAAGCCCAACCCGGGTTGAACCAGACCGGTCTCGCCCGAGCGCGCCGCCCAGCGCAGGCTGCTGCCGACACGGCCGTCCTCGTCGATCAGCACGGTGGACAGGCCACGCTCCGCGAACGCTCCAGCCAGATGGACCGCCAGCGTGCTCTTGCCCACCCCTCCCTTTTCAGATGTGACGGCGAGGACTCGGGGCATGGGCGGAGCGTAGCAGACGAGACGGCGGATTACGTCAGGCATCATGGGGGCATGAATATGGACGCCGACCGCCTGGAAACGCTCATGGCCGCCGAGGTGTACTGGACGGCGCTGGCGATGAAACAGCAGGGCAGCCGCTTCTACCGCGCCATCGGGGAGGCGCTGGAGGCGGCCGACGTGCCCAACCGCCGCCGGATCTACCAGACGTGGCCGGATGCCGTGTGGGACTTCTACCTGCGCGGCTTGCGCCTGGAGGCCGGGGAGGCCTCGCCGTCCTGGGGCTGACCAATCAGGAATCAGAAGCAGGGCGCGGAGCATGGAATTCATCGAGCTGAGGGCTTTTCGCCTGGGCCATCAGCGTGCGTTAGGGGGTCAGGCGCGGTTGCCGCACTACACTCGGGACCATGACCGAATCACACGAGCCAGCCCCCAAACCCACGCTGATGGCGGTATTCGCCCACCCTGACGACGAGGCGTTCTCGGTGGGCGGAACCTTGACGCATTACGCGCGCAAGGGCGTGCGCGTGCAGCTGGTCTGCGCCAACCGGGGCGAGGCGGGCAAGATCACCGTGCCGGGCATGACCGTGGACGATTTGGGCCAGCAACGCGAGCACGAGTTGCGCGAGGCGTGCAAGGCGCTGGACATCCCTGCGCCCGTCTTTCTGGATTTCCACGACTCGGGGCGATTCGAGCGCACCCGCTACGACGATCCGCTGGCGATGATGAACGTCACCCCGCTGGACATCGAGGTCAAGCTCCGCGCCGTGATCGCCGAGTATCAGCCTCAAGTGCTGGTGACCTTTGATCCGCACGGCGGCTACGGTCACATCGATCATCTCCAGATCAACCGGGCGGCCACCGCCGCTTTTTTCAGCACAGGCGTGTTGCCCTACGGCGGGCCGCAGCGGCTGTACTTCACGGCACTGAACGTGGAGGCCGCCAGGGGACTCGCGCGCATGGGCCAGGACCTGGACCCGGAAATCTACGGCGTCGCCGAGAACACCATCGCGGTTCGCATGGATGTCAGCCCCTACCGCGAGAACAAGAAGGCGGCGCTGGCCGCCCACGGGACCCAGATGGGGCCGGACAGCCGCCTTGGCCAGATGTCACAGGAAGAACGCGACGAGATGGAAACTCGCATGCTGGGCTTTGAGAACTTCAGTATCGGAGGCACGCGCACGCCGATCCAGAACTGGCCGCTGAAGGGGCTGTTCGACGGAGTTGTTGGAGGAGAAGGCCTGGACTGAAAGCAGCTTAGGGGGGCTGCTCCCTCCACGCATGACGCAGCTGAAGTCGACTTACAAGGTTCCCAAACGCCGCGCAGCGTCCGCCGCCGCCTCCACACCCCAGAGGGCGGCGGCAACGTGCAGGGCAGCATGCAGCGCGGGGAAACCACCCGCCGTGGTGCAGAGCTGCGCGTCGGTCCAGACCGCGCCAGGATGCACCTCGGCCACGCCGTGGCCCCACAAAGTATCGGCCAGATCCGCCGGGCCGCCCACCTCACGCCCGGTCAGCACGCCAGCCTCGCCCAGCAGGAGCACGCCGCTGCCGCTGGCCCCAATGGGCAGGGCGGCGTGGGACGTAAGAAACGCTTTGAGCAGCGGATCGCGGGCCGCTTTCAGGGCTCCGGGGCCACCGGGCAGCAGCAGCGCGGCAGGTTCGGGCAGGGCGGCGTACAGCACGTGCGGCGTACTGACCAGCCCTCCGGCAGTCACGATGCTGGCGCGTGAGCGGTTGACCGTAATGGCTGCGCCGTCGCCGCCGCACAGGCGGCAGACCGTGACCATGATGCCCAGTTCCAGCTCGCTGACCCCCGCGTAGACGGGCACGGCGACGAGGGGACCGCCAGCCTCCTGGGTCGGTGTGGCGTCCTGCCCGGACGTGGTCATTGAAACGTGGACGGCGACACAGGGCGCAGCCGGTACTCGCGGCGGGCCAACGGTGGGGCGACGTGACCATTTTCGATCAGCGTGTCGGCAGCTTCCTCGGACAGGCGTTCGATTCGCAGCAGGTAGGCACGCAGGCTCTGCGCACCGTCAAAACGCCGCGGGTGGGAATCCCCCTCGGTGAGAAGATCGAGCCAGCGGATCACAGCTCCCGCAGATCCTCCCACAGTTGCCAGCCGACACCCTCGGGCGTGCCGTCCAGCAGCGGTCCCAGAGCCTGAGAGGCAGCGCTGGCGTCCTCATGCAGTTCGGCGTTGTCGGGGCGCTCGTCGTACACGCGCAGCACCGTGAACTGGTAGAAGACCTGAGAGGCGGTGGGGTCGCCGTTCTCAAAAAAAGCGAAGGGAGGGCTGACCGTGTCCCACAGGACGTGGGCACTTTCCTGCTCGCCCAGACCAGGAGGCGTGGGCAGGTCCAGTTCTCGGGGCAGGAAATGCTCCAGGTCAATATCGGCGTCCTGGGCGTGCCAGATGTAGCCTTGCAGCAGACGGATAGCGGCGCGGCCTCCGGCCTGCGGTTCGGTGGGACTCACATCGCACAGCATACCTGCTCTGCGCAGCGGAGCAGGCTTAAGCCTTCATCCATTTCCTGCATCTCTGACCCGTCTGGTGAATGAGAACAGCGGCTGGGAATCCTGGCAGATCTGTCCAGGTTGAAGATCCAACCTCTCAACCCGGACCCCTGCCCGTCCTCGCTGGAAGGCTCAAGGTACAAGCTGACCATCAACCTTAGCTACCATCGCTGCAAGATCGTCTCTTCAAGTGCCTGCCCAAAGGTTCCCTACACCGGGAGGGAGCCATCCGCTTACCCGCCGGACTGCTGCCCATCTGAATTTCTCTGGAACCCTAGTCCAGCGCGGGGAAGCGGACGCCGCCCATCTCTGTTTCCAGAGGGACAGCCAGCGACAGCAGCGATGCATCCGCGCCTGCCGGGGCCACCAGCAGCACACCGCCAGGGCGGGTGCTGGCTGGAGCATCTGGTGCATGAACGGGCATGGCCAGACTGGGATACCCGGCCTTGGCCGCCAGCGCGCAGCCGTGAATGCCGGGAAAGACCACGGCGTCCAGGCCAGCCGCGAACAGCAGATCGAAGCCCTGCTCGCGGGTCAGGCGCAGGTCGCGTGCGCGGGCTAGGTGGTAGCCCGGCTCGCTGGCGTCGCCACGTGTGCCCTGGGCAGCGTGCAGAAAGGTCTGCCCGTACTTCAGGCAGCGCTCCGGCTGGGCCTGATTGCCCGCGATCACGTCGGTCAGGGTCTGTGGCCCGTTCGTGACGCCGGACAGGTAGGCGTTCAGGTCCCCCTTGAACTCGTACTCCAGCACCTCCAGCATCACGCCGTTGCTGTTCAGCTCTTCACGGCTGGGAAAGGTCACGTCGCGCACGGTGGCCCCCGCCCGCTTCAGGGCGGCGCGGGCCAGATCCAGACTGGCGGCGTCCGTCTCGGCCACGCCGGTTTTATCGGTCACGATGCCAATCGTCGCGCCTTTCAGGGTGCCGTGGCCCAGGGTCAGCTCGGGAACCGGCACACGGCGGCTGGCCTCGTCCTGCGTGTCCGGGCCGGCCATGATGCCCAGCAGCAGCAGGGCGTCGCGGGCGCTGCGGGTGATCGGCCCCGCCGTGTCCTGGCTGTGGCTGATCGGCACGATCCCCGTGCGCGGAATCAGTCCCAGGGTGGGCTTGAGACCTACCACGCCGCTTTCGTGTGCCGGGCTGACAACGCTGCCACTGGTCTCGGTCCCCACCGCCGCCACGCACAGCCTTGCGGCCACCGCGACGCCGCTGCCCGAGGAACTGCCCCCCGTATCGTGCTCCGGACCCCAAGGATTGACCGTCTGCCCCCCCAACGAGGAATAGCCGTTCACCATGCCCAGCGTCATAAAATTGGCCCACTCGGTCATGTTGGCCTTGCCCAGGATCACGGCACCCGCCGCACGCAGCCGGGCCACCAGCGGGGCATCGACCGTGGGCACATGCGCGGCCATCAGGGCACTGCCCGCTGTCGTGGGCAGTCCTGCCACATCAATGTTGTCCTTGATCAACAGCGGGCAGCCGTGCAGGGGGCCACGCTCTTCCGGCTCCAGGGCGTCCAGCGCGTCGGCCACCGCACGCGCGTAGGGGTGGACGGTGATCACGGCGCGCAGCCGAGGGTTCAGGGCCTCCAAACGGTCCAGATAGGTGCGCGTCACCTCGCCGCAGGTCAGATCGCCGCGGCGGGTGGCCTCGGCCAGATCGGTGGCGTCCAGATCGAGGATGGGGTCGGGCAGGGGGAGAGTCATGCGGAACACTGTAGCGGCACGCTTCAGGAATGACGCTGGATGTGAATGTGTTGTCAATAGGGACGGGCGACTCGCGAACGCACGCTGACGTTCCACCCTCCGCACGTGCTGGGTAGGCATGACTGGCCTGACCCCAAAGGAGGCCGGACACCGTGCGCTAGCCTCACGGCCATGAGTGAGCCTGTGTCCGAGTCCATCACCGTCGCCTTTCAGGGCAACCCCGGAGCATACGGCGAGATCGCCGCCCTGAACGCTGTTGCGGAAGCTGGTCCCCACCGCCAGACGCGCGGCTACGCCACTTTTCACGGTGTGGCGCAGGCGGTGGAAAGCGGCGAGGCACAGTACGGCGTGCTGCCGGTGGAAAACAGCCTGATGGGCGCGATTCACCAGGCGATTGACCTGCTGAGCGAAACGGAGCTGCACGTGATCGGCGAGGTGGTGGTCCGCGTCAGCCACTGCCTGATGGCACTGCCGGGGGTGGAACTGGCGGATCTGAAGACCGTGGCCAGCCAGCAGCCTGCGCTGGACCAGTGCACCGGACTGATCCGTAAGTACGGCCTGCAACCGGTCGCGGCCCACGACACCGCCGGCAGCGCGCGTGAGCTGGCCGAGCGCGGCGCTGCCGGCGGCGGACGGGACGAGGCCGCCATCGCCAGCCGCCGCGCCGCAGAGCTGTACGGCCTGAACGTGCTGGCCCATGAGATTGAGGACGAGCCGTTCAACTACACCCGGTTCATGGTCCTGTCACGCCACGAACCCGCACCCAGCGACGTACCCCACAAGACCAGTCTGGTATTTGCCGTTCGCCACACGCCCGGCTTTCTGGTGGAGACCCTGAACGAACTCAGCGGGCTAAACCTGAGCCGCATCGAGAGCCGCCCGCGCCGTGACCGCGCGTGGAGCTACCTGATGTACGTGGACATCGAGGGCGATTCGCGTGATCCGCAGGTGGCTCAGGCCCTGGCAGGCGTGCTGAGAAAAGCCAGCTATGCCAAGATCATCGGCTCGTATCCCAGGGCACTGGAAACGGTGGGCTAGGTGGACGGGACAGGCTGGGGCAGAGGTTAGAGGTTGATGCTGCGCCGTGTGCTGCTCTCGCCGCCTGCCTGCCGCGACCTACGGCCGTTGGTGGCGGCTGTGCGCGGCAAGGCGGTGCTCATCACTGGCGCTTCCTACGGCATCGGTGAAGCGACGGCGCGGCTGCTGGCGTCGTGTGGCGCGGAGGTGATTCTTCTGGCGAGAAGTGGAGAGCGGCTGGAAGTCGTGGCCGCTGAGATTCGGGGGGCGGGCGGGCAGACCAGCGTCTACCCGTTGAACCTGACCGATCTGGAGGCGGTACGGGCGGTGGCCTCCCAGATCGCGGCGAATCATCCGCGCATCGACGCCATCATCAGCAATGCGGGGCACTCGATTCGTCGCCCAGTGTTGGACAGCACCGAAAGGGATGATCTGGGCCGCCTCCTCGCCGTCAATTTCAGCGGTCCTGCCGCGCTGCTGCTGGCGCTGTTGCCACGCATGGTGGCGCAGGGCGGCGGGATGATCGTCAACGTCTCCAGCGCGTCGGCCATGCCTCCCGGCATTCCACGCTGGGCCGCGTATCAGGGCAGCAAGGTGGGTTTTGACCTGTGGCTGGGCAGCGTGGCCAACGAATTGCACGGGCGCGGCGTACGGGTGTCCAGCGTGTATCTCCCGCTGGTTCGCACGCGCATGATCGCACCCACCCGCGCGTACCGCTTTGCCCCAGCTCTGACACCGCTGGAGGCCGCGCAATCGGTGGTCTATCCGCTTGTCCAACCCATGCGGCGGGTGGCACCGTGGTGGTTGAAGGGCCAGCAGGTGGCGACGCTGCTGTTCCCGGACGCGCTGGATCGCCTGATGGGCGGCGCGGAGGAACTGGTGCGGCGGCTGACGAGGCGCAAACGGTGAGTTTCCTCGCGGCGGTGTGGCACTCGGGCATCCTCGGTCACCAGCCCATCCAGGGGGCGCTGGGACTGGCCTGGACCGTTCTCAGGCATGGGCCGACGCTGTATGCCCTGGCAGCCTGGAACGCACACCGGACGCCTGATGCGGTGGCCCTGGTGGACGAGAACGGCCCGTTGACCTACAGAGCGCTGTTGCGGCGGGCAGACGGGAAGGCCGCTGGCCTCTCACGCCACATCAAGCCAGGAGAGGCGGTCGGACTCCTGTGCGGGAACAGCGCAGATTTTGTCGCAGCTCTCCTGGCCAGCCTCCAGATCGGGGCGAGAACCGTGCTGTTGAACACCTCCCTTTCTGTCGCAGAAATCGGGCGGATAGGCCAGCAACAACGACTGGGTCTGCTGGTCTGCGATGGAGACTGGCCGCAGCGATTGCGCGGACATCTGGGGAGCGAGACCGTCCTCATTCATGTCACTCAGGTCTGCACTGCGCAACGCATGGCTCTGGCTCCGCGCCTGCCACGAGTCGGTCAACTGGTCCTGCTGACCTCCGGCAGCACGGGCATGCCCAGAGCAATTCGCTCACGCGTGGGGCTGCGGGCCGGGTGGCGGGTGGCGGGCGCTTTGCTTGAGATCCTGCCATTACGGGCGGGGGCGCCCACGCTGCTGCCCCTGCCTCTGTTCCACGGACACGGGCTGGCGGCGCTGGGCATGGGGCTGGCCCTGGGCGCACCGCTGCATCTGTGCCGCCCCACCACTGAAGCGTTGTGGCGCACCTTGCAGACCGAAGGGATTAAGGTTCTGGTGGTGGTTCCCACACTGCTGCATCGCCTGCTGGCAGCTCCAGGAAGGCGAGCTGCTCCTGCACTGCACGCCGTTATCTGCGGCTCGGCCCCGTTGAGCGCAGGGCTGGCGACGGCAACGCTGGAGCGTTTTGGGGAGGTGCTGTTCAACGTGTACGGCTCCACCGAGACGGGATTGATCTCGCTGGCAACTCCCGCCGATCTACGGGCCGCGCCGGGAAGCGTGGGCCGGGTGCTGCCGGGCGTGGAATTTGAACTGCAAGGAGGAGAGGGCCGGGTGATCGTCGGCGGGCACGACACGGGCGATCTGGCCTCGCTTGATCCGGATGGCCGCCTGACGCTGCATGGCCGAGCCGACGAGTTGCTGATCTGCGGGGGCGAGAATGTCCTCCCGTCCAGTCTGGAAGGGAGGATTGCCGCGCATGAGGCCGTCGCGGAATGCGCTGTGGTGGGTGTCCCATGCGCCGAATTTGGCACTGGCCTTCACGCCTTTGTCGTGCTGCGGCACGGTCACCAACGGACGCCCGAACAGCTTCAGACTGAGTTGTCTCCGCTGTTGCCCCGGACATTCCGCCCGCAGAGAATCACGCTGCTGGAGACTCTGCCACGCAGCCCGACGGGGAAGCTGCTGCGTTCGCAGCTCTTGCGGGAAGCCATGATGGACATGAGTGCCACTGACTTGAAGCCTCCACTTTAACCTCCCACTATCTCTGCTGGAGAAAACCGACACCGCTACCGCTCGCGCAAGCGGCGGCTCCCGGCCCAGAATCAGTTCGGCCATCTTCTCCGCGATCAGGTTGGTGGGAATATTAGTATTTCCGCGCAGAAACACGGACATCACCTCCGGCATTCCCTTACAGGAGCAGCGCTCGCCCTCCAGCCTGCCGCAAACGAGCCGACACTGCTCAGGCATCCGAACCCATGCAGATCACCATGTGGGCGCAACTCTGTTGCCCGTCAGCATAGAGTTCGCTCTGCATCTTCCGGGCCTCCACGCGAAGGAAAGGCCCAGACCAGGCCGATATGTCTTGTATCCAACCGACTGGGAGCACCAGAGCCGATGTCGCGTTCAGGAGGATTGGTCGGCCAGACCCTGATAAACTGGAAGCAAAATGACGCTTCCGGCCTTACAGCCCTACATGCAATCGGGGTTGCAGGCCATCGTGCCGGACCGTCTGGCGAACTTCCTGACAGCGGCACCCCCTGTACTGGCAAAGCAAGGCCTCGGGGTCTCGCTGGATCAGCCGAACCGTGCTGTCCACCAGATCACGCACCCGGTACAGCCTCAGGGTGGATGGGCCGACACACGCCGAGCGGAACTTGAACTCCATCTCGGGCAACAGGTTGTCGAAGTCCGCCGAGCAGTTGGGAAAGGCGGTGGGCAGCACCTGGCCGTCCAGCGGCACGTAGCGGGTCAGCATCGGCATTCCGGCCAGGTATTCGCCGTAATGGACGCTGGTGTTGCTGCCGAAATCCACGCCAATCAGGAGCGCGTAGCCGTTCAGGTCATACAGCGCCCCGATGGGCTGGTACGGGCTGGACAACGTCTGGGCCGCTGTGATCCGCGCGGCCTCGTCTCCCAGCGCCACGAAGCTGAGGGTGGGGTGAAACGAGCGCATGGCGTCGCGCCGCTCAACGAGTTCCTGCGAAACCCGTCCGATGTCACGGCTGACCCGCGTATCCCGGTGAAATTTGGCGTGAACGACGCTGCTAGGCCGGTTGAGCAAGGTGTTGTAGCTGAAAGCCGGGGCGACCAGCGTGGCCGTGCGCCGCCACAGCGTGTCCACCAGTGTTCTGGCCCCACCGTCCAGCGTGCCGAAAGACTTCAGGCTGGCGTGGACGATCAGATGCTGAGTACCGTCCAGCCCCAGCGCGGCCAGACCCTCGTCGAGTTCGGCACTTTGCACAGCGGGCTTCCGCAGCAAGTTCAGCACAGCCCCCAGTCTAGCGGTCCGGCATGGGCCACCGCTAGAGTCGTCGCGCACCTTCTGCGGCAGAGGCCGGGAGGCGATCCGGCACGGGCGGGCGCTTTTGCGCATCTGCCCATCTATCCCACCCCGGTCTGCTGGCCTGCCCGCAGGCGCTAGACTCGGCGGCATGTTCGGCACCCGGCACAGTCTGGAGCGCGGCGCACTCGCGGCCCCGCTTCTACGTCCGGGGCGTTGAGCGCAGGAATCTAGCGTTCAGTTCGCCCCCGGACAACAGTTGCGTGTCCGGGGGCTTCAGGCTGAGGAGGTCAAGAATTATGGGAATGACGATTGCGGAAAAGATTCTGGCGGCCCACAGCGGCCACGCCCAGGTGGTGCCGGGCCAGCTGATCGAGTGCAAGACCGACTGGGTGCTGTGCCACGAAATCACCACCCCCGCCGCCCTGCGGATGCTCGAAGAGCGCGGGATGGACCGGGTCTTCAACCCGGATCAGATCGTGGCTGTGCCCGATCACTCGGTCCCTGCCATGAACATCAAGGCCGCGCAGATGTACCAGAAACTCAAATCCTGGGTCAAGGAAAAGGGCATCAAGCACTTCTATGACGTCGGCAGGGGCGGGATCGCCCATGTGGTGCTGGAGAACACAGGCCTGATCAAGCCGGGGCAGACGCTAGTGTCCGGCGACTCTCACACCTGCAATGCCGGCGCACTGGGCTGCTTCGCCACCGGCGTGGGCAGCACCGATCTGGCCGGGGCGATCTACGCCGGCCGCGTCTGGTTCAAGGTGCCCGAGACCATGCTGATCCGCGTGACCGGAAAGATGCAGCCGGGCGTGACCCCCAAGGACCTCGTGCTGGAGGTCATCAAACGCATCGGGGCGGACGGCGCGAATTATCAGGTCATGGAGTGGGTGGGCGACACCATCGACAACCTGGACATGGAGGGGCGTTACACCCTGACCAATATGGCCATCGAGGCAGGCGGCAAGACCGGGATCGTGGCCGTGGACGACACCACCCGCGCCTACCTGGCCGAGCGCGGCGTGAATCCCGGCGACTACACCGAATACACCTCGGATGCGGACGCCAGGTACCGCGTCATCATTGATCTGGACGCCTCCGCCGTGGAGCCCACCGTGGCCTACCCGCACATTCCCAGCAACGGGCGCGTGGCGGGCAGCGACCGGATTGCCGTGACCCACGCCTACGTGGGCAGCTGCACCAATGGCCGTATCGGCGATCTGCGCGACGTGGCCCGCATCCTCAAGGGGCGCAAGGTGGCCGAGGGCGTGCAGATGATCGTGGTGCCCGCCACCCAGTTGATCTGGAAACAGGCCGCCAGCGAGGGCCTGCTGGAAATCTTCGTCGACGCCGGCGCCAGCGTCAGCTATCCCAGCTGCGGCGCATGCCTGGGCATGCACAGCGGCGTGCTGGGGCCGGACGACGTGTGTATTTCAAGCACCAACCGCAATTTCGTGGGGCGTATGGGCGATCCCACAGCGGCGATCTACCTGGCCTCACCCGCGACGGTGGCGGCCAGCGCGGTCAGCGGTTTCATTAGCGATCCGCGCGAGTACAACGGCAGCATCGAAGCGGCGGACTGAAACGGACAAGGGGGGCGGGAAGGTGGCGTGATTGACAGCCACCTTCCCGCCCTTTAACGGTCTTGCATCCCTCGCCGTTCGATCCGTGCTTGACTACAGCCCTTATGGGTGAAGCCAAACGACGCAAAGCACTGGGCCTGATGCCCACCGTCCATCCTTTCGAGGCGCAACTTGGCGCGTCCGGCGAGGTCACGCTGGTGCGGGGGCCAGACGATGCCGGGCTGGCGCAGACCATCGTGGACGCGCTTCAGACCACCCAGTCGAGTGGCGCGGCCTGGGCCAGCGAGTACCGCACGGCGCTGGTGCTCTCCGGGGCCCACGCCGGAATGCTGAGCACAGCCCAGGATGTGGAGGCCATCCCCGTGCCCGACCTGCGCCGCGTCACGGGCGAGCTGGCGCTGGGGCCGCAGGGAAGCAGCAGCGAACAGGTGTCCATCCCAGTGGAGGGCGGCGCGATCCGGCTGCGCGAACAGCGGCACTCCTTTGGCGGCGAGCGCTGGGAGACGCTGGGGGCCCCGCGCAGTCCGCAGCAGGTCATGTCCGCGCTGCAGAACAATGCGGCCTTCAACCTGCAGGGTGAACTGATCGGGCGCTTCGAGGCCGAACACTGGCAGGCCGGGCGGATCGACATCGAACCCGATCCGCCCGAGGACCTGCTGGAGGTGCTGGAGGACGTCGTGCGCGAGTGGGACGGCGAGACTGAGGCGCAGTGGGCCGAGCTTCACCGCGACCGCATGGAGGACCGCGACGCCCCCGTTCCACTGGTTCGCCGCAGCACCTTCGAGCTGCGCCGCCCCGCCCCGCTGCAAAATCCGCTGGGCAGCGTGTTCGCCATCCGCGCGGGCGTGGAGTTCGTTCCGGTCATGGAGGCCGACACCTACAGCCTGGACGGTGAAACGTGGGCCAGCTACGCGGACCCCGACGCCGAGGTGGACCCCACGCACCTGCCCCCCGAACTTGCCAGCATCTTCGACATGGAAACGGTGGGCGTGACCGTCCACGCCGACGGGCAAGTAGAGTTTGCCGAGGACGTCCCCGAGGAACACCGTGAGCGCATCGAGGCCGAGCTGCGCGAGGCCACCGGGGCGGGGAACGCTGCCGAGTGGGCCGAGTGGACCACCCAGATGCTCCGGGAAACCTACGGCGACGAGCTGACGGTCATAGAAGGCAAAACCCTGCCGGTGCCGGTTGCCGTGCGCCTGGATCTTCCCGAGGACGCCTTGCAGGACCCCGATCCGTTGTCGCAGACCTTCATGGAGTCGGAGGTCACCTTCGACGGTCAGCAGTGGCGCGATCTATTCGACGACGTGCCGCCGGAACTGGCCGCGTTCCTCCCGCCTGCCGCCGAGGATGAGGACGCCGGAACCCTGCCCAAGTGAGGCCCTAACTGGGCGTCCGTAAGTGCTACGGTGCGTCCAGCCACGCCCGCGCCTCCTCCTCGCTGTGGACGAAACGGATCAGGGGGTGGCGGGCGTGCTCGTGGGCCAGTTCCGCGAACCGTTCGCCGTGGGCCGTGAAATCCGGCAGCACCAGCGCCACGCGCAGCCGGTAGTTGCTGAACTTCTGGAACGCCTCGCCTGCCAGGCCACTGCGCAACTGAAAGAACTCTGGGGCTAGATCGGCCTGGGTCAGGATCAGGCCGTCCAGACCGTAGGCTGCGCCGATCACTGCGTTGAGGTCATCAGGCGTGTGGATGGAAAGCCCCAGTTCGTGGGCGCTGCGGATCACGGGCGCGTCGTCTGCCGTCATGCTGGGTGCAGCGTAGCAAATGCCCACTTTCTGCCAAAATGCCCGCATGACCCTCCCCGGTGACCGTCCATCCGATGACCGCAGCCAGCGCGCCCAGCTGGCCCTGGCCCGACTGCTGCCCAAACTCTTCCGGGGTGGACAGGCCTTCGTGGGCGTGGAGGCCAGCCTGAGCGGCCTGGACGCCGTGACGGCAGCGCGTGTGCCGGACGCCCTGCCGCACAGCGTCCTGAACCTGCTGGCGCACATCAACTGGTGGAACCGCTGGATGCTTGAAACCATCGAGATGGGCCAGGCCCAACCGTACCCCGCCCACGCCGCCGACACCTGGCCGGAGGTAGGTGAGGGCGACTGGGGACGGGTGAAAAACGAGTTCTACGAGTTGCTGGCGCGCATCGACGCCCACGCCGCACGCCCCGATCTGGCCAACCCGGTCAACCATGAGGAGACGATTGGCGAGTTGCTGGCCGATTTTGCGCTGCACACTGCCCATCATTTCGGACAGATCGTGACGGTGCGTCAGGCGCTGGGCGCGTGGCCCCCCCCCGCAGGAGGCGATACCTGGTGAGCGAACAGCAGAGCAGCGAGATCTCTGTCCATGAGGTGTTCGGGCAGGCGGTGGGCAACCTGTTTCTGGGCGGCCCCGCCAACGTGTCGTGGGAGCGGGCGCTGGAGGGACTGGAAGCCGGGGAGGCCGAACGCACGCCGAATCACCTGTCCCACAGCGTCGCGCAGGTCGTGGCGCACGTTCAGTTCTGGCAGGCACACCTGCTGGCCATTCTGGACGGCAAACGTCCGGCCCCGCCCGAGCACGCTGCTGGCGGCTGGCCCCCACCAGGAGAGTGGGGCGGGCTGCGCGACACCTTTTTGCGGGACGCTGCCCGACTGCGTGCCCTGGCCCGTGACCCCGAACAGTGCGCCGCGCCCGACAGCCAGGGCGTTCCCTTCGCGGCCATGCTGACCAACTACGCCGGGCACAACGTTTACCACCTGGGACAGGTCGTGACCATCCGGCAGGCGCTGGGGCTGTGGCCGCCGCCGAGCGGCGGGGATACGTGGTAGAGCGCGAGCCCATGGAGAGGAAGCGCGGCTTCGAGGTGGTGGCCGATCAGCACCGCGAGCATCCGAAGACCGAGATCCAGCTTCCCCGGCGGGGTTCACGGCGGTCTGCCGGGTACGATCTGCACACCCCGGTTGGCTTCACCCTGGCCCCCGCCACCCGAACAGTCGTCGTGACCGATCTCAAGGCCTACATGCTCCCGGACGAGGTGCTGTCGGTCTACCCGCGCTCGTCGGTGGGGCTACGCGGTGTCATGCTCACCAACACGGTGGGTGTCGTGGACGCCGACTACCACTCCAATTCAGACAACGACGGCAATATCCGCCTCTCGCTTCACAACATCGGCCCCGAGAGTTTCACTGTGCGGGCCGGTGACCGGATCGCGCAGGCCATCTTCACGAAATACCTGCTGGCCGACGGCGACAACTTCACGGCTGGCCCAGAACGTCAGGGCGGCTCCGGCCATACCGGACGCTGAGCCACCGCCCGCACCCAGACACCCCCAGGAACCCGAAATGTCCAATGTTTTTTACCGCTCCCGCAAGACCTATCCAGTCGCCACCCGCGCCGAGGGCGTCTACCTGTTCGATGACACCGGCAAACGCTACCTCGACGGCAGTTCCGGCGCACTCGTCGCCAACATCGGGCAGGGCAGGGCCGCGGTGGCCGACGCGATGGCGGCGCAGGCGCGCCACCTGGCCTTCGTTCACGGTTCGCAGTTTTCCAGCGACATCCTGGAGGAATACGCTGCCCGGCTGGCCGCCTTTCTGGGGCTGGCGCCGTTCCGCTTCTGGGCGGTTTCCGGAGGTTCGGAGGCCACCGAGAGTGCCATTAAGCTGGCTCGGCAGTACCACGCCGAGCGGGGCGAGACGGGCCGCTACCGCGTGATCACCCGCCGGCCCAGTTATCACGGCGCGTCGCTGGGGGCGCTGGCGGCTTCCGGCATGGGCGCGCGGCGCGAACTCTACACCCCGCTGATGAACGAGGCGGCCTGGCCCAAGCTGGCCAAACCGGATCCCGAACTGTCGGGTGAGGTAGATGCCGAACGCCTGCGCGCCCTGCTGGAAGAGCTGGGGCCCGACACGGTGGCCGCCTTCATGTGTGAACCGGTGGTGGGGGCCTCGGACGCGGCGCTGGCCCCCAATCCCGGCTACCACGCCCGCATCGCCGAGATCTGCCGCGAATTCGGCGTGCTGTTCATCGCCGACGAGGTGATGTGTGGCATGGGCCGCTGCGGCACCCCCCTGGCCGTGCGGTTGCGCGACGACGTGACGCCCGACATCGTGGTCCTGGGCAAGGGACTGGCGGCGGGCTACGCGCCCCTGGCGGGCCTGATGGCAAGCCCCGCCGTCCACGACACGGTGATGAACGGTTCGGGGGCCTTCAAGCACGGCTTCACCTACGCGGGCCACCCGGTCAGCGTCGCGGCGGGTCTGAGCGTGCTGAAGATCGTGGAGGACGAGAAACTGGTGGAGGCGGCCAACGAGCGAGGCGCTCAGCTTCTGGTGGGCCTGCAAGCCCTGAAGGAAAAATATCCACAGGTGCTGGAAGCGCGCGGGCACGGCCTGCTGCTGGGACTGGTGCTGGGAGACCCGGCCACCGGCCAAGCCTTCGAGACGCCCGGACTGGCGGACCGTGTGGCGGCGGCGGCGCGCGCACGCGGTCTGATCACCTACCCCGGTTCCGGCGCGGTGGACGGGGTTCGCGGCGATCACCTGCTGCTGGGCCCACCGCTGAGCATCACGGCAGCGGAATGTGAGGAATTGCTTGCGGGGCTGGACGGGGCTCTGGCGGAGACGCAGAGCTGACCATGAGAGGACGGAGCGGCTAACCTTTCCGCCGCTTCTCCGCCCCCACCATTTGCACGAAGTGCAGCAGGCGGGGCGCGCGGTTCCAGCGTTTGCGGTCCCCAGCGACACGCCAGACCCACTCCACGCCCAGTTTGCGGGTCCAGGCCGGGGCCAGTTCCGCCGTGCCCGCCAGCACGTCAACCACGCCCCCGCAGCCGATCATGACGGGCACGCCCAGCACACCGCGCCACTGCTGGTTGAAGACCTCCTGCCGCCCCGCGCCCATCGCGGTCAGCAGCAGGTTCGCGCCGCTCGCCGCCACCAGCTGGGCCACCCGCTCGTCCTCCTCCGGGCCGAAATAGCCATGATGGATACCGGCCACCCCTACGCCGTAATCTCGCGCCGCGTGCTGGGCCGCCGCCTCGGCCACACCGGGTTTGGCGCCCAGAAAGAACACCCGCAACCCGGCGCCGTGACGTTCCATCAGTCCCTTGACGATGTCGAAGCCAGGGGCGCGCGGCACGTCCTGTTGGCGCAGTTGCTTCGCCGCGTACACGATGCCCACGCCGTCTGCGGTGATCAGATCAGCGTCCTGTACAGCCTGCGCGAATTCTGGGTGACCACGCGACTGCACAATGATTTCCGGGTTCAGGGTCACGACGGTGTGCGGCGTACGGGCCGGGTCTGCCAGCCAGGCGCCCAGCAGCGTCAGCGTGTCGCTCAGGTCGATCACGTCCAGCGGCAGGTCAAAGAGCCGCAGGCGCGGATGGGAAGCAGGAGAGGACATTCAGAGGGAATTCTAAACGCTTTGGCTGCCGGGGAGAACGGCACCCCCGTCCGGTGGCGCGGGTCTACACCCCCACCGGACGCCCCCGCCTGTGCTCTCCGGCGTCAGTTGGGGCATACTGACCCACATATGTTGCCCGGAGCATTTGGAACCCTGCCTGAGGAAGCGCAGGCGCAGGTCATGGCGGCGGGGCGGGTGGGGCGCTGGGCGCGGGCCGGGCTGCTGTTTCACCCGGAAGACGCCGCCGAGACGCTATTTTTGATCCTTCGCGGCGCGGTGCGGCTGTACCGTCTGGGCTCGGGCGCGCGCGAGGTTACGCTGGACGTACACGGCCCAGGCGCGCTGCTGGGGGTCTCAGCCCTGACCCCCGGTGAGAGCTACAACGTCTACGGCGAAGCCATGGACGACGTGGAAGCGCTGATGCTGGGTCAGGATGCCCTGCACCGACTGAGCAGCGCACAACCGGCGGTGGGTGTGGCCCTGACCGAGCAGATCACCCGTCAGACCCGCGGCGTGCAAGAGCGCCTGTCGGGGCTGGTCTTTCTGGAAGTCTCGCAGCGGCTGGCCCTGGCACTGCTGAACCTGGCTGAGCGCGAGGGGGGCTGGCCCGAGGATGGTCCCATCGCCCTGAGGGATCGGGTGTCGCATCAGGACTTGGCGTATGTGGTGGGCAGCACCCGCGAGACCATCACCAAGCTGCTGGGCGACTTCCGGTCGCGCGGCCTGCTGGATCTGGGCTACCGCCGTATTATCCTGACCGACAGGGGCGGCCTGCAACGCGCCACACGGGAGTCCTTGCGCTGAGAGCGGGACGCCTGGGCACGGAGCGGGCGGGCCGCACTCCGATGAATCGACCACTGATCCCCGGTTCACGCCGGGGCGGGAAGGAATGGGCAGTATGGCGCGGAATATAGCGGCGGAATACAGGGCCGGAACGCTCGAGGACTTTTTTCGACTTCCGGTGTTCGGCATGGAGCAGGCGCGGGAGGAACTTCGGCAGGACCTTGACCGGACGGGACTGGCCGAGGCACTCAGGGCGTATCACCGCGACCTGAGCACGCTGGACGGCAACGTGGAAGACGCCCTGACCCGGCTGGCCCACCCGGCTTCCAGGGTGATCGTGACCGGGCAGCAGGCCGGAGCGCTGACCGGCCCGGCCTACAGTGTCCACAAGGGCGCGGACGCCGCACTGCTGGCGCGCAGCCTGAACACCGAGGACGCCCCGGTCGTGGCGGTGTACTGGGTGGCCAGCCAGGACCACGATGCGGCGGAGGTCGCGGGCACCAGTCTGCTCGACCTCTCCGAGCAGCTCCACCGGCTGACTCTGGACGTGCCCGAAGGCGTCCCGGTGGGCCGCGTACCGTGGCGGCAGGAGTGGACCGAGCAGGCACTGGCATTGCTAGATGCCTTCGACGCCCCAGCCGAACACATCGCCGCCGTGCGGAACAGAGTCAGGAGGGCCGTGGAGGCGGGCGGCAGTTACGCCGATGTGTTTGCCCGCCTGATTCACGGCCTGCTCTCCCCTGCCGGGCTGGTGGTGCTGGACCCCCTGCACCCCGCGCTGGCCCGCCTGATGGCTCCCATCCTTGCGCGTGAGCTGCAAGACCCGCTGGCCTCCTCCGCCCGCATTGAGGACGCGGCGGCGCGCCTCTCGGCGCAGGGTTTCACGCCGCAACTGCGACGCTCGGCAGGGGCCACCAACCTCTTTGTCGAGGAGAACGATGGGCAACGGCGGTTGCTGCGGCTGGACGGGCAGACCTTCAGCACCGACACCCGCGAGTACACCCGGACAGAGCTGCTGGCCGTGCTGGAAGCGGACCCCAGCCGCCTGACCCCGGCGGCGGGACTCCGTCCGGTGGTACAGGACGCGCTGCTGCCCACGCTGGCCTTTGTGGTGGGTCCGGGGGAAATCGCGTACGGCGCGCAACTCCGGGAAGTCTACGATTTGCACGGTCTGCAGCAGCCGTTGCTGTGGCCGCGCCTGAGCGTGACCTGGCTGGAACCGAACGTGGCCCGCCTGCTGCGCCGATTGGGCGCGACGGCCGCCGAGGTCCAGGCCGCTCCCGAGGACGTGCTGGGCCGCGCCCTGGGCCGTGAACGCGGCGCCGAAGCCGTGACTTCTGAGAAGCTGGCACACATCGACGCCCAGCTTCGAGCGGTCACAGATGACATTGCCGCCCTCGATCCCACGCTGGTCGGCGCGGCGGCGCGGACCCGTGACCGCGTGACGGCGAGGGTGGCCCGGCTCCAGACCCAGGCGCTGCGCGCCCTGGCACGGGCGGAGAATGACCGGACAGGGCAACTGTCGCGCCTCAAGGCCCACCTGCTCCCGAACGG
Organism: Deinococcus humi; assembly: GCF_014201875.1. Taxonomy (NCBI): domain Bacteria; kingdom Thermotogati; phylum Deinococcota; class Deinococci; order Deinococcales; family Deinococcaceae; genus Deinococcus; species Deinococcus humi. The sequence goes on from NZ_JACHFL010000003.1 coordinate 363,840, forward strand.
CACCCCACAGGAACGCGAGATGAACTTCCTGACGTATCTGCTCAAGCACGGCGAGAAGCCGCTGGAACTGTTGCTGGCGCTGGACCCTGGCTGGCGGGGCGAGATCGAGATTCCGTAAGGGAAGCCCGCCAGCGCCTCCTAAGGGAAAGATAAAAACCCCCTCCTGTGATGGAGAGGGGATGCGATAGCACTCAAAGATCTACTTACCCCCTCGGGACGTCCACGTCGAACAGCGCCCGCACGAATTCCTGGCTGTCGAAGGGCTGCAGATCGCCGGCGCTCTCGCCCACGCCGATGAACTTGATCGGCACGCCCAGCTCGCGCACGATGGGAATGAGGATGCCACCCTTGGCGGTGCCGTCCAGCTTGGTGACGATCACGCCGGTCAGCGGGGTGGACTCATGGAACTTCTTGGCCTGCTGCAGGCCGTTCTGCCCGGTCACGGCGTCCAGCACCAGCCAGACCTCGGCGGGTTCACCGGGATCGGCCTTCTCGATCACGCGGCGCACCTTTTTCAGCTCTTCCATCAGATTGTGCTTGTTGTGCAGCCGTCCAGCGGTGTCTACGAACAGCAGGTCCGTATTCCGCGCGGCACGGGCGGTGGCGGCGTCGTAGGCGACGGCAGCTGGGTCTCCTCCATCGCTGCCCTGCACCACGGGTACGCCCAGCCGGTCGCCCCATTCGCCCAATTGTGCCCCAGCGGCGGCGCGGAAGGTATCCCCGGCGGCGAACATCACGCTCTTGCCGCGGCCCATGTAGTACTGGCCCAGCTTGGCGATGGTGGTGGTCTTGCCCACCCCGTTGACGCCGATGACCATGACCACATGCCCGTTGGGTTCGACGGACACGCGGCTGGCCTGCGGCGCGAAGCCCAGCTTGCGGAATTCGGCCCGGCGGGCGTTGGGCTCCAGTTGCAGGGTCAGGGCGTCCATCAGCGCCTGCTGCAGATTCTTGCCCTCGCTGCGGCGCACGTCCTCCAGGATTTCCTCGGTGGCGGCGCGCCCCACGTCGGCGGCGATCAGGGCGTATTCCAGGTCCTCCACCGTTTCCAGGCGGTTGGAAAAGACGTCCTTGACCTCGTTGCCCAGAAAGCCGGCAGTGTCGTTGATCTGCGCGCGGGTCTTGCTCAGGCCGCTCCGCAGGCGTTCGAGCCAGCTCACAGGCGGCCTCTGGCACGGGGCGGGAGTAGGTGATGGTCAGACGTTGCGATCATGCCCACACCATAGCGCCCGCAGGCAGAGACAAAAGAGCAGTGGGCGGGGCAAAAAGTGGAGTGCACCCCGCGCGACGCCCTACGCCTGTGGCATCTGCGCCTCGATGGTGGTGCCGTGGCCGGGCGCGCTCAGAATGCGGTACTGGCCGCCCCGCGCCTGCAGGCGTTCGCGCATCTGGGTCAGGCCCAGGCCGCCCGCGCTGCTGACGCGCCCGGTGACGGAGTCCAGATCGAAGCCCGCGCCGTCGTCCTTTACCCTCAGCAGGACCTGTTGATCCCCGCCGTCCAGGGTCACGCGGACCTCGCCCGCACGGGCATGTTTGGCGACATTGTTCAGGCTTTCTTGCAGAATGCGGAACACCACTGCCTCGTCGCCGGGGGACAGATGCACCTCGCCGGTCACCTCCAGACTGCTCCTGATGTTGTTCTGCTCGCCGAAGTCCTGCACGTAGCGGCGTACGGTTTCCAGCAGGCCGTAGCGCTCCAGGTCGATGGGACGCAGCGCGAAGATGCTGCGCCGGACCTCCCGGATCTGCTCGCGCAGCAGCGTCGTGGCGGAGCGCACCTCGGCCTCGGCCCGGGCAGGATCGCTGTGCATCTGGCGGGCCACCACGTCCAGCTTCAGGGCGGCGAAGGCCAGCGACTGCGCCACACCGTCGTGAATCTCGCGGGCAATGCGGGCGCGCTCGTCGCTGATCGCCAGTTCCTCGGAGTACAGGTAGGCGCGGGCGTTGCGGACCGCCAGGGTGGCCTGCCCGGCCATCAGCGCCAGCAGGGAGACGCGAGCAGCCTCGAACGCGCCCTCGCGCGGATCGCCTAGCATCAGCACGCCCACCAGCCCGTCCTCATCGCGCATGGGCAGGCCCAGCACGCTGCGGGAGTCGGGGAACACCTGGCACGCCTCGTCCCCGGTCACGATCAACGGCCCGCTGGCCTGGGCCACGCGCGCCGCGAAGGACGGGGTCACGCCGCCACGCGCCCCCTCTCCACTGACCTCGCCGCGCCTGTCCTGCGCGTATTCCAGACGCAGCACGCCGTCCTCGTCGCTGAGAAACGCCGCGCGGGCCTGCGCGCCCACCCGTCCGGCCATCGTGCCCGTCACGCGCGACAACAATCTCCGCATGTTGCGCTCGGCGCGGATGCTCTGGTCGACGCTGTACAGCGTCATCAGGTCCAGGGTGCGCTGGCGCGCGGCCTCCACGCCCGTGGCCACCTCCGCAGCCAGGGCCTGTGTCAGTTCCGCCGTGTCCGCCCCGGGCGGGGTCTCGAAGTGGAGGAGCAATGCGCCGCCGCCGGGAATGGAGACCTTGAGGGGATAGAGGGCGGCGCTGGGGGCACTCAGCAGGGTCTCGCCGCGCGAACTGCCACTCAGGCCGCCAGGAACAGTCAGGGTGGCGTGGGTGGCCCCGGTGACCCGCACGGCCCCGCGTGCCGCCACTTCCAGCACCGCGCCCAGGTCCGGTGCGCCGCCCAGGTCACGCATCAGCTCCTGCACACCCTGCAGGCGCCCGTGCGAGGCGCTGAGCTGCCCGTACAGATCACGCAGCTCGCGCTCGGCCCGTTCGCGGGCGCGGGTGCCCTCCGCGATCCACTCCACGCTGAAGAAGGTGGCCGCCGGGCCCACCAGGCCGTAAAACAGCAGGTGCGCCCACAACTCGCGCCGCGTGTCGCCCAGCAGGGAGACCATCAACTCCACGGCGCCCACCACCAGGACGATCAGCGGGGGCAGCAGGTTGCGAACCAGTCGTACCCGGTCAGACAGCGGCATACGCGGCGGGAGAGCGGGCGGTGTGTCCTGCTGGTGCTGGCTGCGGGGCGCTGGAGCGTCCGTCATGCGGCCAGTGTAGAGGCGCTGGCGGGGTGGGTCAGTAACCTCGGGGGCGGTGGCGGGCCTGCGGAAGCCCCCTAGCCGCCGCGCCCCACCATCTCGCCGCTCCGCAGCAGCGCGGCCTCGAACTCGCCGAAGGGGGAGTGCTGCTGGGACCAGCGCACGGCGGCCTCGATGTCATACGGCACCGCGCGGAAATTCACAGTCCACCCGCCGCCCCGGCGTTCCAGCAGGGTCCAGCGGGCGCGGGGATCACCGTCCACCTGATCGCTGACCGAGCCGGCGTTGACCACCAGCGTGTCGCCCACGCGGGTCGCGCCAGGACGATGGGTGTGGCCGCACAGCACGACTTCTGCGTTCAGCGGTTCGACGATGGCGCGCAGTTCGCGTGGGTCACGGGCGCGGTAGAAGCCTGCGTCCGGCGCGCTGCCCTCGGGGCTGAACTGCCACTCCCACAGCAGCATGTGCCAGGCGCTCTGCGGGGTGCCGTGACAGGCCAGCACGCACCCGTCCAGCGCGTGGGCCGTCAGGGGCAGGGCGGCGAGACGGGCAACGGTGGCCGCGTCCACCTGCGTTGCCAGCCACGCACCGACCTCCAGCGAGACCCTGGCGCGCCGTCCTCCCGGCCACAGCTTTTCCTCGTTGTTGCCGCGCACTTCCAGCGCCCCCAGCCCGGTCTGCAGGGCGGCGGCGCGGGCCGGATCGGCACTGCCCTCGATCTGGTCTCCGAGGTTGACGATCAGGTCTGGAGAGGCGGCCCGCAGGTCTTCCAGTACAGCTTCAAGCGCGTAAGCGTTGCCGTGGACGTCGCTGATGACGGCGACCCGCATGCCTAGCGGGCGTCCACGCCGACAATTCCGGCCACGTTCTTCACGCCGTCGCGGGCCAGCAGATCGGCCAGCCCCCGGTTCAGCCGCCCCACCAGCCCCGGCCCCTCGTAGATCAGGGCGCTGTAGAGCTCCAGCAGGCTGGCCCCGGCACGCAGCTTGGCGTAGGCGTCGGCGGGGCTGAAAATTCCACCGACGCCCACGATGGGCAACCTTCCCCCGGTCAGGCGGTAAGCCTCGCGGATTAACGCGGTCGATTTCTGCGTCAGCGGGCGTCCGCTCAGGCCTCCCGTCTCACCTGCTCGCTCGCTGAACAGGCCGTCGCGGCCCAGTGTGGTGTTGCTGACGATCAGGCCGTGTGCCCCCGCGTCCAGCACAGCCCCCACGCTCGCCTCGAAGTCGGCGGGGTGCAGGTCCGGGGCCAGCTTGACCAGCACCGGGGGACGGCGCAGGCTGCGGACCCGGCTGGCTTCCACGCCGTCCAGCACCTGTCGCACTAGTTCGCTCAGGCCGTCTGCGGCCTGCAGGGCGCGCAGCCCAGGCGTGTTGGGACTGCTGACGTTGATCACGAAGGCGTCGGCCACATCCTGCAAAGCGTGCACGCATTTCAGGTAATCCCCAGCCGCTTCCTCGTTGGGGGTGTCCTTGTTCTTGCCGATATTGACCCACACTGGCGTGGGCTGGCGGGACAGGGCAGCCAGACGGGTGTGTAACGCCTCTGCCCCAGCATTGTTGAACCCCATGCGGTTGATCAGCGCCTCGTCCTCGGTCAGCCGAAACAGGCGCGGACGCTCGTTGCCCGGCTGGGCCAGGGGCGTGACCGTGCCGACTTCCAGGAAACCGAAGCCCAGCGCAGCGAACGCCGGAACCGCCACCGCATTCTTGTCCAGCCCTGCCGCCAGCCCAACCGGCGAGGCGAAGGGTTGCCCGAACACGGTCTGACCCAGCGCCGGGGCCAGCGAACTGACGGCGCGGGCCAGCGCAGGCCAGCCCGGCAACTTCGAGGCGGCCTCCAGCCCTCCCAGGGTCAGGTGGTGGGCGTCTTCAGCGTCCAGGCGGAACAGCAGTGGGCGGGCAAGGCGGCGATACATCCGGGACAGGATACGCAAAGGGGAAGGGCGAGACACAAAGCGGAAGGCGCGCCCACTTCAAGCGGCGCGCCTCTTTGCAGCCTGTCCGGGCTGCCCTTCAGACGCTGTGGCCCTTGGCGCCCACCAGGCCGCTGTAGTGGCCCTCGATCTGCACGAGACGCGAGTGTTGCTGACGCTCGCTCTGCTCGATCAGATCAGCCAGGGTGGTCCCGCCCAGCACGTCCCGCAGCGCCGCGTCTACCCGGAACCACAGGTCCTGCGTGCCGCAGACGTTCTGGCTTTCGCAGGTGTGATCGTCCTCCACACACTGCACCGGAGCGATGCTGCCCTCCAGCGCCGTCACCACATCGTAGGCGTTGATCTGATCGGCGGGACGGGCCAGCCGGTAGCCGCCATGTGCGCCACGAATACTGCGAATGAACCCGGCACGGCGCAGGTTGCTGGCAATCTGCTCCAGATAATGCTGGCTGAGACCCTGGCGCCCGGACACGTCCTTGAGGGGCACGGCCTCGCCACCCTGGCGCCCGATCTCGATCAGGGCGCGCAGACCGTACTGAGCTTTGGTAGACACCCACATGGGGGCAGTCTACCACCTAATTCCGGGTGGACTGTAAGGGTTTAAGGCCCGGCTGGAGGTCCCCGGGCTGTCTCCGTACAATTCTGGCATGACCCTGTCCCCCACCCTCTCTCCTGCCGACGTGCTGCTGCGCCTTCGGGCGGCGCACGCGCCGGGGGTGGTGCTGCTGGAGTCGCTGGGGCCAGCCGTGCCGTACGGCCGCTATTCGTTTCTCAGTGCCTGGCCGACGGTGGTACAGGACGCCCTCCCCGAGCGTCCTGCTGGCCGCACCCACTTTCCCGCGTGGCTGGGCGGGCTGAAGTACGAGGCGGCGCGGGACTTCGGACTGGTAACGCACGCGGCGCGCGGCGAGGCGGCGTGGTGGGGCCATTACCCGTCGGGGTTGGTCTGGGACCGACAGGCCGGAACGCTGGAAGTGGTGGGGTTGCCACATGTGAACTGGAAGAACGTCCTGGCCCTGGACCCGGCTCCCCCGCCGACCCTGAACGTGGGCGCGTTCGGCGCGGACGACGTGAATTACCCGGCGGGCGTGCGGGCCATTCAGGAGCTGATCCGGGCGGGCGAGGTCTATCAGGTCAACCTGTCACGGGGGGTGCGGGCGCACGCAGAGGGCGATCCGCTGGCCGCGTACCTGCGGCTGCGTGAGCTGAATCCCAGCCCCTTCATGGCCTTCCTGGACATGGGCGCGGAGGTGGTGGTGTCGTGCAGCCCGGAGCGGCTGGTGGAATGGGCCGGAGGGACGGTGTCCGCCCGCCCGATTGCCGGAACGCGGCGGCGCGGCCAGACCGAGGCCGAGGACCGGGCGCTGGAGGCTGAACTGCGGGCCAGTCCCAAGGAGGTGGCCGAACACCTGATGCTCGTGGATCTGGTGCGCCATGACCTGGGCCGCGTCTCGGCGGCGGGCAGCGTGCATGTGCCCGAGCTGATGCTGGTGGAGCGCTACAGCCACGTAATGCATCTGGTGTCGGAGGTGCGGGGTGAGGCGGCGGGCGGCACAAGGCTGCGCGAGGTGCTGGCGGCCACCTTTCCGGGCGGCACCATCACGGGCGCACCCAAGGAGCGGGTTATGACCGCCATCCGGGACCACGAGCCGGGGCCGCGCGGCTGGTACACCGGAGGCGTGGGCATTCTCAGCGGCGCGCGGGTGAATCTGAACATCCTGATCCGCACGGCGGCCTTCACGCGGCTGGAGGACAGCTGGGAGGTGGAGGTCCGCGCCGGCGGCGGCACGGTCATCGACTCGAACCCGGCCCACGAGGCGAGGGAGACCGTGCATAAGGCCCAGGCTCTGCTGAGCGCGCTGGCCGGTGTGCCGGGACGCCCCGCCCAGCCGCCCGCGTCGCCCACGCCGGGCGGCATGTGGACGCCGCCGCCTGCCCAGACAGCAGGGGCAGGAGTGCGGGTGCATCTGCTGGACAACCGCGACTCGTTCACCTGGAATCTGGTCCATGATCTGCGGGCGCTGGGCGCGGCAGTCACGGTCTATGCCCAGGATGTGGAGGTCTCGGAAGTCCTGCGCGCTGACCCCCACGCCGTGCTGATCGGCCCTGGGCCGGGAACGCCGGATACGAGCGGCCCCACGCTGGCGCTGACGCGCGAATGCCTGCGGCGCGGGTTGCCGCTGCTGGGCGTGTGTCTGGGTCATCAGGCGCTGGGCCAGGTGCTGGGGGGCACGGTGGACCGCGCCGCACCCGTGCACGGCCGCCCGGAAGCGGTGCAGCACAGCGGCACGGGCCTGTTTGAAGGCTTGCCGCCCGGCGCTTCCTTCGGGCGCTACCACTCGCTGGTGGTGCGCGGACTGGCCCCTGAATACGTGACGGCCAGAGGGGCGGGCGGCGAGATCATGGCCCTGGCTGTTCCGGCTCAACCGGCCTGGGGCGTGCAGTTTCACCCCGAAAGCGTCCTGAGCCCGGCGGGCCGGATTTTGCTGGGCAACTGGTTGCGGCTGAGCCGGGAATGGAATGAACGCGCGGCGGGGCGGGTGCAGGAGGTTTGAAGCCTCTGCCCAGCGAACTGGACAGCCCCGCATGGCTGCATGGCCTGACGGCGTTTACCACCGTCCGCACGCACCGGGGCACAGTGGTGCGGTGGCCCGCGCATCTGGAACGGTTGCGCCAGACCTGCGCGTTTCTGGGACTGACCCCTCCGGAGGCCGGTCTGCCCATTCTGGACCCGTGGCCCTGGGGCCTGTTGCGCATCACAGCGACAGATACGGGGACCTTCTGGACCCACCGCCCGTTGCACTCTGGGCCACGTCCCGAGGGCGGTGTCAGCGTGCGCCTGACCGATGTGCAGGTTCACCCGCAGCTGGCCGCGCACAAGACAGGAAATTACCTGCCCTATCGCCTCGCGCGGCAGAGGGCCGGGGACGCCTTCGAAGGCTGGCTGACCGGCCCGGAGGGCACGCTGGCCGACGGCTCGCGCACCTCACCGCTGCTGGAGCTTGACGGACATTTGGTGGTCCCGGCGGGCGGCTTGCCGGGAATCACGCGGGCCGCGTTTCTGGAAGGGCGGCACTGGACAGAGCGCCCAGTTTCCCTCTCAGAGCTTTCCGCCGTTACCCGTGCGTGGGTCTGTGGGAGCGGCGTGGGCGTTCTCCCGGTGCGCGAGATCGTGGGGGGAGGCTTGCGCCTCAGCCTGCCCGCAATCTGGCCCCAGACCGACGATCCTGCACTGGTCTGGCCGGGAGAGTCCATCCACTAGACCCCCAGTTGCCCCAGGTACGCCTCTCCGCGCCGGGTGAGCCTGAGCAGGCCCAGCAACGCAGTCTCTCCTGTTTCAGCAGGGCCGCATGCGTTGCGGCACATGCTTTTCAGGGTGCAAGGACCGCATGTACAGTCGGCGGCAGGCCTAGCCTCCTGCAGGTAGGGACCCGCCGGCAGGGTTCGCAGCATTCCACTCAGGGCGGCCTCCGAACTGCCCAGATCGCGCGCCAGTTCTGAGGGCGTGCGCAGCCGCCCGGGTAAAATGACACTTTTTGGTCAGCCGTTCAAACCCGCCCAGAATTCCATCATGTCTGCCGGCAGCCCCGCCTCGGCCATCACCTGCGCCCCGGCCCAGGGGAAGGCGATGCGGGCGGCGTGGAGGGCCTGACGGGGCAGGCCCAGGCGGGCGGTCAGCTCAGGGGTCTGCCCGGTCTCTACGAACTCCACGAAAGCGTCCCGCTCCGGGCCGTAAATCTTGTCGCCCACCATCGGCAGACCCAGGTGAAACAGGTGCGCCCGGATCTGGTGCAGACGGCCCGAGCGCGGGTGCGCCTCGATCAGCGCGTAGCCGGCGCGCTGCTCCAGCACCCGGAAATCGGTCACGGCGGGGCGTCCGTCCGGCACCACCGCCTGCCGCATCAGCACCCGGTTGGCCGCACCCAGCCCCAGATCACCCAGCGGGGCGTCCAGCGTGCGCCGCTGCCAGTCCGGGTTGCCACGTACGATGGCGTGGTAGGTCTTGCCCACCAGTCGCGTCTTGAACAGCGTGTAAAAGCGCCGGGCGGCCTCGGTGTCGCGCGACAGCACCATCAACCCACTCGTCTCGCGGTCCAGACGGTGCGGCGGCGAGAGATCCGGCTCTCCCGTTTCCCGTTGCATCCAGCCCAGCACGTCCGGTACCTCCTCCCGCCCCGCGCGGTGCACCCGGTGCGTCAGCCACAAAGCGGGCTTGTGGACGATATAGAAGTCGGGATGTTCAGTGACGACGCGCGGTTTTTCAGCGGTTGAAGGGGTCAAATTTCCCACACGCTGTGGTAGTCGCGCCCACGCAGCCGCTCGGAGAGGTCGGCGGTGCGCTCCACCGTTCTGGACATCCGTCCGGCCAGCCACTCACCGGGCACCCCCGGCGCGTCCCAGTGGGCGGAGGTGGCGTAGACAAAATGCGGATTGATCACGCAGCGAAAGTCGTACATCAACCCCAGGGCGAAGGCCCCGTGACTGAGGTAGCCGTGATCGAGACCACCGGACACCAGAAAGGTGACGGGCTTGTCGAACCATGCGCCGTGCAGATTGCGCTCGGTGTCGCTGCTGCCGGTCAATTCCACCAGCGTTCGTGCCCCGGACCCCAGGCCCCAGTTGTACACCGGAACGCCCAGCAGGACCCCGTCGGCCTCGCGGATGGTGCGGTGGTACAGCTCCGCGTTGGGATGGGCGTAACACAGGGCATTGTCGAAGGGCGGCAGCGGCGTCTCGCGCAGGTCCAAGTGAATGACCGTATGCCCGCCGTCGCGCAACCCCTGCGCGGCCAACGTGCACAGCCACGCGCTGCGGCTTTCCGGATCGAGGCTGGTTGAGAGGACGGCAAACTTCATCCTCGCACCCTAGCGTGTCGGCGCGCCCTTGCCTTCCGCCTCCAGCCGCTTGAGGTGTTCGATGCGGGCAGGCGTCCCCGGATGCGTGCTGAGCAGGTCAAAGATGGAAGGGCCGGACGGCTCAGAGGGTGCCTCTGAGTCCCCCTCATCTTCCTTTTCCAGCCGGGCCAGGATGGTCTGCAGGGGCCGGGTGGTGCCGTACGCTTTCAGCATGTAGCGCCCTGAGACCTCGTCCGATTCGGTTTCCGCCGCGCGTGAGTAGCCGCCGCTCAGCAGGGCCGCCGGAACCGCCGCCGCGAAGGTGCCCGCACTGATCAGATCGCCCGTGATCACGGTGGTCACCAGCGTCAGCCCCAGTGCCTGATATACCCCGGCCAGCCCGTGCCGCCCGGTCACGTGCCCGGTTTCGTGGGCCAGAACACCCATCAGTTCGCGGTCACTCCTGGCGAGCGCCACCAGTTGATCGGTCATGACCACCGTGCCGCCGGGCAGAGCGAATGCGTTGGCACCGATCTCGTTCGCGCCGCCCGCCTCGCCGTCACGCAGCAACAGCCGGTAGGGGTAGCCGCCGCCTGCCCAGGCTGCCACTTTGCGGAACTCGGCCTTGAGCTGGGCCTGCCGCGCTGCGCTGAGCCTGGAGGGGCCAAAATAGTCGCCGTTCTGAAGAAAGTCGATGGTCTCGCGGTCAAAGGTTGCCAGCACGCTTCTGGGCGTGGCGAACGCCGCCTGTCGGGCCACCGCCGGGATCCCGTAAAGAACGAACACCGCCATGGCCACCAGCGATATGCCGAGCGCGGCCAGCGCGGCCCACCAGCGAGATTCCAGGGCACGCACGCCGCTCAGGGCGCGGTTCCGTCCGGTGGCACGTTCCCACCGGCTCACGCCCGCATCGTCACGGGTCTCGAAGCGGCCCCCGCCCGGCAGGGTCACGGCGCGGCGCACGCCGGGAATCGGGGTTTCCACCCGGAGTACACGGGAGGGCCATCTCTCCTCAAAGGGCAGCGTACCGGGAACACCCAGACCCGCGCTCGCAGCCACGGTCAGCGTCGCCGTCTGCCCATCCACGGTCAGGGTCGCGGGCTGATCGCGGCTGCTGCGGCCATCGAAGTACACCCCCTCCAGGATGATCGGCCAGTTGTCCGACATGTCAGAAGCCCACCTGGATGTCCAGCAACTCGGTGGCCGCCTCGCCGAAGGCAGACGTTTCGCCGCCCACACCTGCCGCGAAGTCATCCAGCGGGGCAATGGCGCGCACGGTCAGGCCGCCCAGCACATAGCGCGTCTGACGTACGGCGGCCCAGGGCGAGGCCAGGCCCAGCGTGAGCACCCGCGCGGCGGCATTGGTCAGGCTGATCCACACCAGTCGCCAGGGGCTGAATGTCGCCCGGGTGCGGACCACGCCGCCCAGTTCCATGTTGTTCAGGACGTATGCCATCGTCGCGCCCCGTACGTACTGCCACGCCACCGCGTACAGGACCAGCACGCTCAGGTAGCCAACGGCCGCCGCCACCAGGAACGATGCGGAGGACACGAGATTTGCGGGGTCGAACATGCCTGGATTGTCCCCTCCGAACAGCCAGACCCCCAGGATGAACAGCGGCACGCCGATCACCACGCCGCCCCCGATGGTCAGCCCCAGCGCCGTCAGGCCGATCAGGTAGAACTTGCCCACGTCACCTCGGAAGGTGGCGCGCGCTGAGCCGTAGGCCAGGCCCTGCACCTGATAACGCCGCTGCATGTACCACGCCCAGGGCAGCGCCAGCCCGAAGGAAAGGCTTGCCACGACGTTCGCCAGCATGTAGGCCACGTACGCCTCGCCGGGGGTGCCGTGGAAGCGGAAGCGCAGCCCGCGGTGAACCGTGTTGACCGCCTGAAAACGCATGGACTGACGCACCAGCACCGGGTAGGCCACCGCGTAAATCAGGACAAGCACCACCGCCACCCACTTTGTGCGCTCGAACTGCCCGGAGACGGCATACGCCACGAACAGCGCGGCCACGATCAGGTACCCGCGCAGCAGCGCCGCCGGGTTGGCCCGGTACTCGAAATTCTGGCCGTCCACCCAGGTGTGGCCGTGGAAATACTGCCGATTGCGAACACGCGCCCACGGCAGGTACAGCCCCAGCGTGACGAAGGTCAACGCGACATTCACGATCCACAGCCGAAAATACTCGTCCGCCGTAGCCGTGAATCCAACGGGATATTCGGTGACGGTGGTGGGCGCGACGGGGCCGGGCTGGGTGGCCTGGGTCGGCACAGACTGGACGTGTCGGCCAAAGACGGGAACGTCGTTCGGAGGCGCGGCGGGATCGGTCATCTGCTGCCCATGCTATGCGCTGAAACGCTGCGGCGAATAGGCAAATCAGGCGGGACTGGAGGGGGGGTAGAGGGGCGCCGCTCTCCAGTGAGACAAGGCAAGCGCCCACGGCTTTATCACGCGTTCCTTGTAGAAATAGAGCGCTGCACTGGTCGGTCATCCTCCTGACTCCGGGCGAGGTGTCCGGGGCTGGGTGGCAGGCGACACAGCATCAGCGCTGGCCCGCTCCTGCTCGTTGAGACAGCAAAAGGAACACCCGTTTTTCCTCCGTCCCCTTTAACATGCCCGCATGACCCTTCCCGCGCCGGACTCCTTCACGCCCCGCCTGCTGATCTGCGATGTGTTGTACACCGGCATGGGCAGCGGCCACGCGCCGGGTGGCGTCGTCATCGTGGGGGATACGGTAGCGGCCACGGGTAATCCGGCGCAGCTGCGCGCCAGCTACCCGCAGGCACACGTGGAGCAAGTGGGCGGAATCATCGCGCCCCCACCTGTCAACGCGCACACCCACCTGGACATGAGCGCTTACGCGTTTCAGGCGCTGCCGTACTTTCGCTGGCTGCCAGAGGTGGTGATTGCCCAGCGCGAACTGCGTGGGGTGGCGGGCGGGCTGGCCGGAGCCGACCAACTCTCGCGGCTCCCCGTGGGCGGCGTGGGCGACATCGTCTGGTCGCCGGAAGTGATGGACGCCCTGCTCGCCCGCGAGGACCTGCGCGGCGTCCTGTACTTCGAGGTTCTGGGCACCTTTCCAGGGAAGGCCGATGCGGTCTTCGCCACGATGCGCGAGCGGGTGGAGACGTGGCGCAAACTGGAAAGACCTGGTGGCCCTCGCATCGGCCTGACGCCACACACGCCGTACACGGTCAGCCACCGCCTGATGAAACTGGTGACCGATTACGCGGCGGGCGAGGGCCTGCCCATGCAGATCCATGTGGCCGAGCATCCCAGCGAACCCGAACTGTTCGCCACGGGCGACGGGCCGTTGTGGACCAACCGTCTGCAACCCTTCTGGCCCGAGACCTTCGCTGAGGTGATCGGGCGCACGCCGGAGCCAGGGTTGACCCCAGTCCGCTATCTAGACGAACTCGGCGTGCTGGCCGCAAAGCCCACGCTGATCCACATGGTCAATGTCACGGCGGACGACATCGCACGGGTGGCGCGGGCCGGCTGCGCGGTGGTCAGTTGCCCGCGCAGCAACATCCATCTGGAATGCGGCACCTTCCCCTGGACCGCGTTTGCTGCTGCCGGAGTGGAGATCGCGCTGGGCACCGACTCCATCGCGAGCGGCCAGACCCTGGACGTGCGGGATGACGTGGCTTTTGCCCGGAGGCTCTATCCGCAGCTCGATCCACGTCTGCTGGTGCGCGCCGCCGTCAAGGGCGGTGGACGCGTGCTGGACCTCCCCATACCGTTCATCCGACGCGGGGAGGCGTGGTCAGACCGCTACGTCTGGAGCGATTAGGACTGCCCGTTGAGATTGGCCTCGCAGGTACCGTTTGCCACCGTCTGGCCGTTTCGCCCATAGGTCAGGACGCCAATCAGTGGGGTGCCCGTCAGGTTGTCGAGCTTGCAGGTGTAGGTCACCTTGTCGAAGCTGCCGGCCCCGGCGTCCCCCACCCAGCGGAACTCGGCGCTGCGGCGGTCCGGATCGTAGGACGCCACGGCAAACCCGGCGCGATTGTCGTTGAAGCCGGTGTACTCGTCGCGTGCGCTGTACGAGGCGAATTTGCCCTGCACGTTAACCAGATCGGGGATGGTCACGGTGGTGACCACATTGCGGCTATCCACCACGCCGCTGACCGTCCAGGTCTGCCCGACGGCCAGCGGCCCGAATTGCAGTGGTCCCTTTTCCCCGCCGTCACGTGAGGCGAGCAGCGAGTTGACCGGAGCGCAGGCTCCCAGCAGCAGAGGCAGACCCAGGGCCAGCGACAGGACAGCGCGTTTAAGCATGTGCGCAGAATACGGGCCGCACATGAGGAAGCTAGGAAGGGGAACGGGCAGGGTCAGGGGTTGGCGGGAAACAGGCCGCCCTCGCCCGCTTCCAGCACCCGGCGAATGGGGGCAAAGCTCCGGCGGTGTGCTGGACTGACGCCCAGTTCTTCCAGCGCCGCCCGGTGAGCAGGTGCGCCGTAACCCTTGTGGGAGGCAAATCCGTAGCCGGGATACTGGACATCCATTTCGCGCATCACGGCGTCCCGCTCCGTTTTGGCGAGTAGGCTGGCGGCGGCCACGCTGTAGCTCAGGGCGTCGGCCTTCGGTGGAGCGCTGATGGGCAGCGCCGTGCGGAGTTTCAGGTAATCGGTGACCAGTGCCTGCGGAGGCGGCCTCAGTCGCTCCAGCGCCCGCAGGGCCGCCGCGTGCGTCGCGCCCAGAATGTTCAAACGGTCGATCTCGTCGGGCCAGGCGTGCTCCACCGCGTAGGCCAGGGCCACGCGGCGAACCTCGGCGGCGTACTCCTCGCGCTGGGGCGCTGTCAACTGCTTGCTGTCCCGGAACGGATACTCCGTGGCCAGACCAGGGAGGATCACCGCCGCTACCGTGACCGGCCCGGCCCACGCGCCGCGCCCGGCCTCATCCACCCCGGCCACGCGGAAGTACCCGCGCCGCCAGTGCTGACGCTCATAGGCCCAGTCGGGCGTTACGGAGGGCACAGGAGGCATGGGCAAAAGGTAGCAGTTCGGCCATTCGCGCGGCCCCACTGCCCACGGTGCCGGCGGCATGCGGATTTGTAAGCCATGTCGTAAACTGCCCGGCGTGAGCGCCGAAGCCGACAACCCCCGCCCCGTCAAGCTGGCACCCAGCATCCTGTCCTGCGACTTCGCCCATCTGGCCGATGAACTGCAGGCCATCGCCGGGGCCGACTGGGCGCACGTGGACGTGATGGACGGGGCCTTCGTGCCCAACATCAGTTTTGGGCTGCCGATCCTGGCCGCGGCGCGGCGGGCCAGCAATCTGCTGCTGGACGTCCACCTGATGATCGAGCGCCCCGAACGCTACCTGAAGGACTTTGTCGCCGCGGGGGCCGACAGCCTGACCGTTCATGTGGAGTCCACCCCACATGTCCACCGCGCCGTGCAGCAGATTAGGGAGCTGGGCAAACGCGCGGGCGTGACCCTCAACCCCGGCACGCCCCTGGAGGCGGTGCGTCCCCTGCTGGCGGACGTGGATGTGGTGCTGGTCATGAGCGTCAACCCCGGTTTCGGCGGTCAGAAATTCATTCCCGCCAGCCTGGAGCGGATCCGCACGCTGCGCCGCTGGCTGGATGAGCTGGGCAGCGCCGCCGAGTTGCAGGTGGACGGCGGGGTGTCCAGCACCAACGCCCGCGCGGTGGTCAGCGCCGGGGCCAGCGTGCTGGTGGCGGGCAGCGCCGTGTTCGGCAAGGATGGCGCGCGGGCGGGCCTGGAACGCCTGCGGGAAGCGCTGAAGTGAAGGGGGCGCGCGCATGAAATTGCGCGTCGATCTGCTGCCGCACGGGAATTACCCGGACGTGGTCCTGGTCATTGATGCTCTGCGCGCCACCACCACGGCGGTGGCGTATCTGGAACGCGGCGCGCAGGCGCTGCTGCTGACCCGCACGCCGGAGGTGGCCCTGGATCTGCGCGGTACCCAGAATGACCTCGTGCTGGCCGGGGAGCGGGGCGGCCTGCCCCTCCCCGGTTTCGACTTCGGCAACAGCCCGGCAGAGGCTGGAACGCAGAACTTCGCGGGCAGGACAGTGGTCATGAACACCACCAACGGCACCGGGGCGGCCCATATCGCCGCCCAGAGCGGCAAGCATGTGCTGCTGGCCGCCCTGACCAATGCCCACGCCGCCGCCCGCCGCGCCCGCGCCCTGGCCACAGAGGGCATTGCGATCGTCTGCGCCGGAACCGACGGGCGGGTGGGGCTGGAAGACGTGTACACCGCCGGCGTGCTGGCCGAGTATCTGCTGGCGATGGGGGATTTCGTGCTGGACGACGGTGCCCGGATTGCCCTGACCGTCAGGCGAGGGGCTGGCGATCCGGCTGAAGCCCTGGCGGGCAGCGATCACGGCGTGCATCTGACCGGTCTTGGGCTGGGTGAGGACGTGGGCCTCGCGGCGGGCCTGAGCACCAGCACGGTGGTGCCCACGCTGGTACGGGGAGAGGATATCCCTGAAGGAACGCTTAAATTCGTCGCAGGCTAGGATGTTCGCCAATCCTCGCCTCGGCACCATGTACTCTGCGCCATGACCAAAAAAGTCGTCCTGAGCCTGGCGGGCCTGACCCTGCTGGGTTCCGCCCTGGCCGCCACGTACACGAACGCCGAGAACGGCTTTGCCGTAACGCCGCCGTCCGGCTGGAAACAGGTGAGTTTTCCGGGCGCGGCAGTGGTCTTCGCCGACAAACCGGTGGGGAACTTCGCACCCAACGTGAATGTGGTTGTGCAGCCGGTGCCACCAGGCATGACCCTGGCGCAATATCACGCGCTGAGTCTGGACCAGATCAAGAAATTGATCACCGACAGCAAGATCATCCGCACGCGGGCCACCACACTGGGCGGCGCGAAAGCCAATGAGACCATCTACACCGGGCGGCAGGGCGTGTACACCCTGTATTTCATCGCGACCTACGCCGTCACGGGCGGCAAAGCCTATCTGGTGACGGCCACCACCCAGGGCAACCAGGCCCAGCTGACCCCGGTCAACGCCGCCTTCGTGAAAAGCTTCAAAATTTTGCGTTGAGGAAGGCGGTTTGCCGGACCCCGGTTCGGTAGACTCGGGCCATGACCGTGACCGACTCTCGCAGTGCTGATTTCCAGCTTCCTGACGTTACCCCAACCGGCAGCATCGACTGGGCCGCCATCCCCAGCCCGGCCTTCGTGCTCGACGAGTCGCGGCTGAGGCGCAATCTGGCGCTCATCTCGCACGTCCAGCAGGCGAGTGGGGCGCGAATCATCGTGGCCTTCAAGGGCTTCTCGATGTGGAGCACTTTTGGATTGCTGCGCGAGTACGGCATTACCGGGGCCACCGCCAGTAGCCTGAACGAGGCGAGGCTCGCCCGCGAGGAGATGCGGGGCGACGTTCACGTCTATGCCCCGGCCTACAGCGACGAGGAATTCGGGCAGATTCTGGAGCTGGCAGATCATCTGGTCTTCAACTCGTTCTCGCAGTGGGAACGCTTCAAACCGCAGGTGGAGGCCGCCCGCGCCGGGGGGCGTGAGATTCACGTCGGCATTCGGATCAACCCCGAGTACGCCGAGGTCGAGACTGACCTGTACAACCCCGCCGGGCCGTTCTCGCGCCTGGGCGTGACCCGCCGCGAGTTCCGGGAAGACCTGCTTGAAGGTGTGGACGGACTGCACTTTCATACCCTGTGCGAGAAGGACAGCGACACGCTGGAGCGCACATTGGAAGTCGTCGAGCGCAATTTCGGCGAATTCCTGCCCCACATGAAGTGGGTCAACTTTGGCGGCGGCCACCTGATGACCCGCGAGGGCTACGACACCCTGCGCCTGATCCGGGTGGTGCGTGCCTTCCGCGAGCGGTGGGACGTGGACGTGATCCTGGAACCGGGCAGCGCCTTCGGCTGGCAGACCGGCTGGCTGGTCAGCCGCGTGCTGGACGTGGTGCACAACGTCAAGGACGCCGCCCTGCTGGACGTGTCGGTCAGTGCCCACATGCCCGATGTGCTGGAAATGCCGTACCGCCCCCGTATCCTGGGCGCGGGCGATCCTCCTGAACACGAACACCGCGAGGCCAACGACTACGGCGGCGGCTACCCCTACCTGATCGGCGGCACGACCTGCCTGGCCGGAGACGTGGTGGGCGAGTACGTCTTTGATCACCCTCTCAAGATCGGTGATCGGGTGATTTTCGACGACATGATCCACTACACGATGGTCAAGACTACCTTCTTCAACGGCGTCAAGCACCCTGATATCGGCATCCTGCACATGGACGGCAGCTACGAGCGGGTCAAGACGTTCGGCTACGAGGAGTTCAAGGCCAAGCTGAGCTGAGGGACACGCCACTTCGTCCCATGGCGCCGCAGTGGCCTGGAAGGACCAACATGAATGACACAGATAGAAGGCATCTGACGCGCTGTGTCGAGCTGGCCGAGACCGCGCTTCAATGTGGAAACGACCCCTTCGGCTCACTGATCGTCTCAGGGGCGGGCGAGGTTCTGTTCGAGGACCAGAACCGCACAGCGGGCGGTGACGCCACCCAGCACCCGGAGTTCGCCATTGCCCGCTGGGCTGCCGCCCATCTCTCGCCTCAGGAATGGGTGCGGGCCACGGTCTACACTTCCGGCGAGCACTGCGCGATGTGTTCCGCCGCCCACGGCTGGGTCGGACTGGGACGCATCGTGTACGCAAGTTCGTCCAGACAGCTGACCCAGTGGATGGATGAACTGGGCATGCCTGCTGGGCCAGTCAAGCCGCTCGCCATTGGCGACGTGCTGCGCGACTCCAATGTCGAGGGCCCCGAGCCGTCCCTGAGCGGGCGCATCCGCGAACTGCACGAACGAAACGTCCGCAGGCAGGCTGGAAAGTAATCTGCCGACATCCCAGACAGCCGAAGCCCCCGCACTCACCACGGAGTTGGGGGCTTCGGCCTGTTGATTGTTGAATTTATGGGGAAGAGTCGGAAGGGAAGTTGCGCCTCGGGCAGATCATTTGCCCGTCGGGAGCGCGCCGATTAAGACCCTGCCTCCGGTGAGGCGGGAAAAAAAGTGCCAGCCATGGGGTCACAAACTGGGTGTCCAGTCATGTCCGGCGCAGTGAGGTCAGCTGGAGGGATGACTTACTTGCGGTAGATCCGGGTGGCGCCGTTCACGGTGCGAATGCTCCCACCCTCGAAATCGGCGGCCCAGGCCCCGTTCAGCAGGTACTGGTCACGGGTGGGAAAGCCCAGAAAGCTGCCGCTGCCGCCCAGACCCTGGTAGGCCTTGAGCACCGGGCCGGTCAGCCAGAAGGTGCCGTATTTCTGCGAGTCGTACAGCGCGCCGTTCTGGAAGAAGCCGTACAGGCCAGTGGTGCCGTAACGGTTCTGGGGAATGATCTTTTCATCTCCGGCCGCCCAGCCCAGACGGCTGGGGGGCCGGGTTGCGCCGTTCTCGGCCTGTGCCAGCGCCAAGTAGCGGTCCAGCAGACGGCCATGCACCGAGTACGAGCGGCTGCTGCCGTTGGCGTGCAACAACGCCGCGTCGCCATAGGCTGCTACGCCGTTGAATTTCTGCCACCAGCCGTCGCCCCACGGCACGGCGTAGGTGGTGGCTTGGCCCAACGATTCAGTCCCCTTCAAACGGGCGTAGGCGTCCACCATCGCGCCGTCGAAAGAGCCGTCCTGGCGCTCGCCCGGTTGAATTTGCGTCACGGGCGTGGGCTGCCGAGGGGTCTGCGCCACGCTGCCCACCCGGAAGAAGGCCGTGTCGGTCACCCAAGCGTTGTCAGGCAGCGGATTGACCACGATGCTCAGCGCCTGGGCCAGCCCATCCTGGCCCTGCACGTTGACGGTGGCGAACTGCTGCTGGCCCTCAAAGGTGGCGATATCATTCAGGCTCAGTTCGGTGGTGCTGACCACCGCCAGCAACTTGTCCTGTCCGTTGGGGCCGCCGACACTCAGGCTGTACTTCGCGCCGTTGCCTGGAAAGACCCGCGTGCCTGCCGGAACATAATTGCTGTCCTCATAGGCGTTTGGAAAGAAGAGGTCGATGTTGCCGTCCGCGTTGACGTTGAACAGGTATAGGTAGGCGTCCGCACTGGTCTTGACCCCCACGCTGATGCGTTCACCGATCCCGTAAACAGGGTTGCCCGTGCCGCTGGCATCACGATTCGTCCAGACCTGCACGTTCAGTTCCGGCTGCGTCGGATTGACGATGATGCTCTGGGCGCTGATCCTGGGGGCCGCCAGGGCAGGGACGGTCAGACCCAGCAGGACGGTCAGGCTGGAGATACGCTTGAGGTTGGACATGTCGGGCCTCCTGGTTATTTAGAGTGGAAGAGTGCTGCTCGGCTTGGATGCGCGCAAGGTACGGGCTGAACCTGACGAGGCACTGATAGGCCGCAAGCATTAATTCCAGTCAGAAAACAGGAGGGGGAATGGGCAGGAAGGCGGCCGCTGTCCACCGCCCTCTGCTCCAGCCCGTCGATCTGCCGATCCGGACGGTGAAGAATCCGCTCGCGCTGTGCCCTTACCCGGCGATCCGCAGGGCCACCCACAGCAGTAGCGGCGCAAGCAGCAGCGCCGGCAGCATGCTACCCACCCTGACGCGCCGGTCCTCCAGGCCCAGGCCCGCCAGCATCAGGTTCCAGCTGATCCCCACGATGCTCAGACCGCCCGCCCCAGTCAACACCAGGATGTAAGGATTGGTCTTGAGGGTCTCAGGATCCGCGCCGCCCAGCAGCGTGGAGGCCAAACCCCCCGCGGCCAGACTGATTCCGCCCTGCACGATCAGCACGGTCACAGCGCTGAAGCCCACACCCAGGCCGTAGGCGCCCGCCAGCGCCAATGCCGAGATGCCGTCCAGCGTGCTTTTCAGAATGTAACTGCTGCTGTCTCCGGTCAGGCCGTTCTGCAATCCACCCACGAAGGTCAGTGGCCCCACGCAGAACAGCAGACTGGCGGCCACGAAGCCCTCGGTAAAGCGGCCCTCGCCCTTGAAGCGCGTCCGCAGTCGTTCGCCCAGACGGTTCAGCGCTTCCTCAATGCCCAGCGCCTCACCGATCACCACTCCCGCTGCCAAGCTGATCAACGCCACAATCACCCCTGGAATGCTGCCTGCCGAGACCCGGTTCAGGTTCGCCGCCATGTCCAGACCGATAAACACCGTGACCAGACTGAGGGTCTGGAGCAGCGCCTGCTGCGTGCGCGCGGGCAGCCGCCCCCCCACCATCAGACCGATGATCGTCCCCAGCAGCACGGTGCCGACATTGACCAGGGTGCCCGACAGTTGCGAGAGAAGGCTCATCGGGACGCAGGGTAGCGCGCGGGCCTGGCCCAGCGGAGGAGAGGCATGGATTGCCGATAGGCACGGAAGTCGAGGCCACGTCCACACAACAAAGCCCCCGCCTCGAACTCACGAGGAGGGGCAAAAGGGCTTAAACTCTTATTCGCTGCGGTAGGTAGGCTTGATCAGCTGTTCGCGACCGCCGAGCTCCAGCAGTTCGCCCACACCCTGACCGCTGACGGTGGGAATGCGGTAAGCGTCCGCCGCCCCGTAATTGACGTTGTAACCCATGTCCTGCAGGCTACCCACGCTCATGCGCGACAGGGGGTTGAAAACGCCGCTGTTCAGGTAGCCGGTCATCAGCTCGGTCTTGAAGGTGCTTTCGCGCCAGTGGCCACCCGCCGTGCCGGAGCCACCCTGATTTTCCACGGGAACGCTGCTCAGGGTGCCCCCCGCAGCACGGTACTCGCGCAGTCCGTTACCCCCCTGATAGGTGGGATTGGTCCCGCCGATGCCGCTGACCAGCCCGAAGCGCTGCCACAGCGTCCCGATGCCCAGCGAGTGTCCCAGCTCATGCACGGCGATGTCGGCGAGCTGGCTGCTGAACTGGTCCAGATCGGCGGTGTCGAAAACCAGCGTGCTGTAGGTGGTCAGGCCGCTCGCGCTGCGGATGCTGCATGGTCCACTCTGGGCCAGGATGCCGCCTGGGCCGTCGATCTCGGTGTTTCCCGTGAAGACCAGCAGGTCGTCGATGGTGCCTCTGTAGGCAGCGTTGCTGCCGCACGATCCGGCACGAATGGTGGCGCGGTAACTGGGCAGGCCCTGCGTAATCACGCCTTCCCACCGGGCGGCGGCCGAACGCATGGCGCTCACCACACTTGAACTGCTGCCCGCCGCAAAATTCAGCGTGATGTTGTAGGGCTCGGTGGCCTGCTCCTGCAGCGGACTGCGCGTGAGCTGAGGATCAATGGGCAGATCGCTGATATTGACCTGAGCCGCCATCGGCGCCGCCGTATCGTTTTGCAGGGCGGGTGCCGCCGCGTTCTGGGGTTGCCCGCACGAGGCCAGGACGGCGCTCAGCGAGAGGGTGGCAAGGGCAAGACCGAGAACTTTCGTAGGCTGAGCCATGGTGGTACCTCCGGGGCAAGCGAATCAGTGCCAAACGGTCACATAGAGGACTGACCCTCCGCGCTGAAAACGCCTGAAAGCTGAAGTCGAACCTGTACTGTTGTTGCCGGTCCCCAAGGTATTTCGTGCGAAATGAGAAATCTGTAAAAGACTTCTCTTGTGGGCTACGGTGTAGGGCGTCAGATCAGATTGTCGCTGTTCACCATGTGCCCAACGACGTTTTCGCACTGATTGGCATATTTTCTTATCTTTTTGCTCATTTTCTACACCCAATGGGGGCTGACCCAGGGTTGACATGGGGTGTGGTACGCTCCGCGCAAGTTGAAACGCACCGAGGCCCATTCCGTCACCGCGCCCCCACTGGGTGACGTGCCGGGTGGCGGCGCTGTTTTGGCCTGGCCTGGGGCTGTTCATGGCCTGAACACTGAAATCAAATCCTGTCTGGGGCTGCCGTGTGGCGGCCCCGCGCTCTTTTTGGGAGGTCCAAGATGACCCTTTCAGACCAGTTTCAAAGCCTGCCCATGCTCCTGAAGGTCAGCCAGGTGGCCGATTTCACTGGCACCCACGAACGCACTGTTCGCCGCTGGATCAGGGATGGCCGTCTAGGCGCCGTCGAACATCCCAATGGTTTACGGGTGCCGCGACGCTCCCTGTGGCGGTTCCTGGGACTGGACATGGCCCTGAGCGCCTGAGCAAACGGGCGGGCAGACCCAAGCTATGCTGGGGCTGCGATGGATCACGCGTCTCCCGCCCTGAGGGCCGCCCTGGAGCGCGGCGAACCTGCACATTTTTTTGGCGAACTGACTCTGGAGGATTCCACCGAGGCGGCGAGGCTGGCCCAGCGACTGGGCCGCCCCCGTCTCGCGGTGTTGTGGGCCAAATCGGAGCCCCTGACGCAGGCTGCGGCGCTGTTGCGACTTGGTGAGCCAGAGCGGGCCCTCGTTGTGCTCCAGCCGCTTCCTGATACAGCCCGTCCCTCCGCCCTGCGCGCCCGCGCCCGTTGGCAGCTTGCGGACTCCCAGGCAGAGGCCACAACGCAACACGCCCTGACCCTGGCCCGTCAGGAGGGCGATGTAGGAGCTGTGATCGCCGCTGCCACCCTGCGCGGCGAGCAGCTCTTGCCCCAGCCCCACGCGGCCCTGCGCGCCCTGGCTGAGGGCCTCAAGGTCACCGAGGCCACCGGGGTGCCCAGCGACGCCCACCTGCTGGCCGTCCTGGCCCACGCGCAGTTGAGGCTGGGCGGCGCCAAGGGCCTGCGAATGGCGGAGAAGGCCCTGGACCACAGCTCGCCGCGTAGCCCGGCCCGCGTGTTGGCGCTGCTGGCGCTGGAGAGGACAGCGGAGGCCATGAGAGAGGCCGCAGACGGCGAGTTGGCGACGGTGTGGTGGCGGGAGTTCGGCTCAGGCGAACCACGCGCCATGCCCGAGCAATCGGCAGGCAGGGAGACGGGCCAGTAATGTCCCCGGGGCAGGGTTGTTCCCGAAGACGTAGAGGTTTCTATAGTGCAAGTGCACGTAAGGTCAGACGCCTGTGAGCAGTTTCAATGCACCGCTTCCCTGGGCTGACGACATGTGGCCCCTCGAACTTCACCACCTGGGCAGTCGAACGCATAATTCCGCCAGAGATTACGCTGCTTCCACATATTCCGCGTCGTTGCCTGTGCAGGAGAACTCTATGCGGAAGCAGCATCGAGAGATCATCCCCGCCAAGGCGAACTGATCGATAGGGCAGCCATAACTCCTGTGCCTAGCGGAGGTAAAAGCTTCCAACTTCCACCTCGAGCATCCTATTGATGCTTCCGTCCATTAGGGTGGTGGCATGAATCTCATCCACCTCCAACGGGCTGGCAACCTCATTCCATGAAGTGACTGTCCTCAATCGGCCACCACATCCAGCCGCGCCAAGCCGCGAATGACAAAGCCACCGGTGTACTGACCTGGCTCGTCGGCGTTAGCCAGGCGCAATCTGGGCAACGCGCGGCATAGCGCCCGCAGACTCAACGCCAGTTCCAACCGGGCCAGCGGCGCACCCAGGCAGTAGTGGATGCCCAGCCCGAAGGTCAGGTGCGGGTTGGGATCGCGGTCCAGCTTCAGGATATCGGGCTGATCGAATTTGCGAGGATCACGGTTGCCACTCGCGTACAGCAGTGAAACGCGGTCTCCCGGCTGGAGAGTTGCGCCGTACAACTCCAGCGGCTCCAGCACGATGCGCTCGAACATCGGGAGCGGTGTGTCAAAACGCAACAACTCCTCGGCGGCGCGGCGGAAGAGCGGGAGACTGTCCTCACGCGGAGCCGCGGCCACCAGCAGGTCCCAGTGTTCCCGTTCCCGCAAGAGCGCCAGCACGCCCGCCGCCAGCCCATTGACGCTGGCCTCGTGCCCGGCATTCAGCAGCAGGATGCAGGTATCGATCAGCTCCTGCTCGCTCAGGCGGTCCCCGGCTTCCTCGGCCTGCACCAGGGCGGTGATCAGATCGTCTTGAGGGCGTAGGCGGCGCTGCTGGCTCAGGTCTCGCAGCAGGGCGCTGAAGTCCAGCACAGCGCGCTCGGCCTCGGCCTGCTGTGACGGCCCCACGCTGGGCTCGTACAGCCTGACGATGGCGGCAGACCAAGGACGCAGCATGGCGCGGGCCTCCGGCGGCACGCCCAGCAGTTCGGCAATGACGGTGACGGGCAGCGGCTCGGCGTAGTCGGCCACCAGATCGAAGGCACCCCGATGTCCCAGTCCACGCAACTGCTCGGCCAGAATCGCCTCGATACGGACCCCCAGGCCCTCCACCCGGCGCGGCGTGAAGGCCAGCCCCACCAGCGAACGCAGCCGGGTGTGCTTGGGCGGTTCACTGTCCAGCAGGTGGTTGCCGTTAAAGGCATCGAAATGGCGCTGCGCAGGATCGGGGGGCGGCCAGCCCAGCTCGTCGCGCGAATAGCGGTGCAGGGCGCTGCGCCCGAAGCGTTTGTCGCGCAGCACCGCGCCAATGTCCGCATGGCGGGTCAGTACCACCCGGTTCATCTCCGGATCGAAGAAGACGGGCTGTTCCTCACGAAGCTGAGCCAGCAGCGGATAGGGATTTTGCACGAAAGCTGGCTCGGTGACCGGCAGACGGACCTGCGGCAGGTTCTGGGGTGACATTACAGGAACTGGTGGCCGTCCAACAGGGCCGTGTCCTTCTCGCCCTCCTGTTCTGGGGGAGCTTCCGTCGGATCGGCCAGTTCCCTGTGAGGCGCCCGGCCCTGGCCCTTGAGGTGCTGACCAGGCAGGCTGGAGACCGGCAGGGGCATGTCCTCGGGCAGCACATGACGGGCCGACAGATCAGAAAAGGAGGTCATCAGGGCGCGGTAACCGCTCAGGAATTGCACGTATTCCTGCCGCGCCCCGGCCAGACGCGAGGTGTACTCGGTATGGCGCTCGTTGAACTCGCGTTCCAGCGCGTTGATGCGCTCGGTCTGCACGCGCTCGCGCTCCAGGAGTAATTGATGGTGATCGCGCTCCAGGTCGGCGAAGCGGGCGTGGAAGGTGGCTTCCAGGGCGGTCATACGCGCTCCATGCTGGGCCTCGAATTCCACGTTGCGGGCCTGCGCCTCGCGCATCAGGCTCTCGCCCTGGGCGTTGGCGTGGGCCACGATCAGTTCGCTTTCCTTCGTGGCGTTCTCGCGCATGTCATGGGCCATCTTCTCAGCGGCCACCACGGCGCGGCGAATCTGGTCCTGGGAGGCTTTAAGCTCCTCCAGTTCACGCTCCAGCCGGGCACGCGTCTCGCGTTCGCGCAACTGCTCGCCCAGCAAGTTCTCCAGTTCGTCGGACACCTGGGCCAGAAAGGTGCGCACGCTGTCGCGCCGGTAGCCACCAAATCTACCCGGAAATTCCTGGTGGCGAATGTCCAGCGGGGTCAGCCTGTTGGAATCCCGGCGGGCGGTGGTCCCGGGCGTCAGTTCAGAAGTCAGGTCTCGCGTCAGGTCAGATCGGGTCAGGTCAGTCATGTAAAGAGGCTCCTTCCCACCCGCACCAGGGTGGCTCCTGCGCGCACGGCCAGGGGGTAGTCGCTGCTCATGCCCATGCTCAGTTCCGGCAGCCCCAGATCGTGGGCCCGCCGCGCCGTGTCGGTGAAGAGCCGCAGAATACGGCTTTCGGCCTCGGTCTGCTCCACGGGCGCGCCGAAGTCCGGGGCCATGACCATCAGGCCGCGCACGGTCAGCCCGGTCTCACGCACACTTGCCAGCGTCGCCGCAAGTTCGTCCGCCGGAATCCCGTGCTTCTGCTCCTCGCCGTTGTGCAGTTGCAGCAACAGGTCCGGCGCGTGGCCCCACTTCTGGGCGGCCTCAGCGATGGCCTCGGCCTGCCAGGTGGCCTCAATGGCGTGCACCAGCGTGACCGGGCGCAGGTACTTGATCTTGTTGCGCTGCAGCGCACCGATGTAGTGCCACTCCCAGTCAGGTCTGTCGGCCGCCTTGTCGCGCAGTTCCTGGGCGCGGCCCTCACCCAGCGGGTACGTGCCGTGGGCCAGCACATGCTTCTCAATACTTCCCAGATCCTGCCCCTTGGTCACGGCCACCAGTTTCGCGCTGCCTGCCTCACGCCCGGCTTCCTGCTCCAGCGCCCGCAGGTGGGCGACGACTTCGGGCAGGCTCATCGCTCAGGCCTGGGAACATGGACCAGGGCTTCAGGCAGCATCGGGCCAGCTTCCCCAGAATGCCTCACTCCGATTTGCCCTTCCTGAAGGAACAGCAGAGCGTTTCGTGGCTTTCCCTGCGTCGCCTTGATGGAAGGAATGGCAGAAGCCGCGAGCGTGGCCGCAGGCGCAAATTCCCCATCGTTGGGAGAGATTTTCCGTCCCAATCCCGGAGAAGCGCCAGACACCGGTGCGGGAGGGGCCAGTTGGGTGGGAGACATCCTGGCATTCTCCCCCACTCCGGCAGGCGGCTCAAGAGCATGGCGTGCGTACCACGCGCCACAGGCTATTTTCACCGTGACGCACCCGATCTTCACCCTTCTCAGGGGGCTAGCGGCAAGTGTGGACACAGTGATCGCCCCATCCGGCCCCCACCGCCCTGTCCTGCCCGCGCCCCGCTGCGGGCTTTTGTGCGGTCAGGGCGAGTTCAGAGATGTGCGAAACTAGGAGAAGAATGCGACACCCCCTTACGCTCGCCGTGACCGTCGTTCTGGCTGTGCCCGCCGTGGCCCAGGCCCAGACCGCTGGCACCGTTCAAGACATCACCGTGGCCGGAACCAGCGATCTGCTGGCGAATTTCCTCAAGGCCACCCTCAGCGTCCAGCCGGGCGCGCCCCTGTCCAGTGTCAATCTGCGCGCCATCGAGCAGGAAGTGGTGGCCACCGGGTACTTCAAGAGCGCCGTGGCCGAACTGAGCACCGTGGCTGGCAAGGACACCCTGAAGGTCACCGTGGTTCCCAACCCCACCATCACGGCGGTGGAAGCCAGCGGCCTGACCTTCCTCGACCCCGAGGCCTTCAAGAAGTCGATCAGCGAGCTGCTGAACATCGCCCCCGGCGCCACACTGAACACCGAGCGCATCGATCAGGCCAAAGAAGCCCTGGCCCAGAACTACCAGGCCGAGGGCTATCCCTTCGCGCCCAGCATCAGCACCCAGACCAAAGCGGGCGCGGACGGCAATGTCACCGTGACCTTCGTTGTGGATGAAACGGCCCCGGTCAAGCGCGTGGAGGTCAGCGGCGTAACCCTGCTGCCCGCCACCACCATCACCAACATCTTCAAGCCGCTGTACGACGCCAAGAAGTTCACGCCGGACCTGTACTACGGCGCGGTGCAGCAGTTGCAGATGGCTTTTGACGACGCCGGATATCTGCAAGCTGGGGTGGACGTGCGCAACAGCACCCTGGTGGACGGCGTGCTGAAGGTGGCCGTGATCGAGGGCAAGGTTGCCGACGTCGACCTGAGCAACCTGGACAACCCCCAGGCCACGTTGCAGACCACCGTCGGGAAACCCGTGACACTGTCCAGCCTGCAGGCCGACGTGCGGACCCTGGCCAACCAGACCGGCAAACCTGTGGGCTTCGCGCTGCAGGCCAACCCCGAGAACCCCGCCGAGGTCACTGTGCTGTTCGGCGCGTCGGACGTGGCCACTGGCCCGGTCAAGACCATCGCCATCACAGGCAACACCCTGGTGCCCGCCGCCACGCTCCAGGCCGCCATCAAGACCAAGGCGGGCGACATCTACAGCCCGCAACTGGCGCAGGACGACTTCCTGGCGCTGCGCGACGTCTACCGCAAGGCAGGGTACGAGATCAGCACCCGCGACGCCGTGACCTTCAACGACGGCGCACTGACCTTCAACATCCGCGAGGTCAAACTGGTGGGTTACGAACTGGCGTGGCAGGGCGAGCACCGCACCAAGGACCGCGTCATTCTGCGCGAATTGCCCGAGCCCGGCAGCGCCTTTAACCGCGAGACCCTCAGCGCCGCGCTGGGCCGCATCAGCCGCCTGGGCTTTGTGAGCGTGACCACCGAATCGGTCCGCAGCGACCCACAGAACCCCGAGAACGTGACCTACGTGCTGGGCATCACCGAGAAGTCCAAGGGCATTCCCGTCAGCCTGGGCCTCACCTACGACAGCTTTGCAGGCGGCTTCAGCGGAGACGCGGCGTATACCAACCCCAACACCTTCGGTCTGGGCCACGCTTTCACGGTGGGCATCGGGGCACAGCAGAACGACGCCGGGCAGAACTTCAGCGGCAACGTCAACTACACCATCCCCTGGCTGGACCTGAATTTCCTGGACTTCCAGAAAAACCGCACCAGCGTGTCCTTCGGCGTGGGCAGCACCGTGAGCGGCAACAACGCGGTGTTTACCCGTCCCAACGAGACGCCTGAGACCACCGGCTCTCCGCCCAACACCGACACCGGCTACGACTACACCGTGCGCAGCACTGGCTTCAGCGTCAACACCGGGCGCAACCTGACCAAGTATCTGTACGCCAACGTGGGGGTGGGGGTCAGTTACAAGACCTATTACCTGGAAGCCCTGAAAGAGGGGGACAAGACCACCGCCGAGATCCCCGGCACGAACGGTCAGCCCAGCAAGACCTACTCGTTCGACGCCACGAAAGCCCAGAGCCTGCTGCCCGAGGCGGGCGTGACCACCCGGATCAGCGGCAGTCTGAACTACGACAGCACCACCAACCCCGAGTTCCCCGACAGCGGCTTCCGGGCCAATCTGGACGCGGGGTACAACTTCGGGCGACAGGGCCAGACGGCGCTGCGCTGGAGCGATGTCGAAGCGGGCGCCAGCACCTATTACGGCTTCGGGCGCACCATCGAGAAGGACCTGGGGCTGCAGACCAAGCAGCAGGTCTTCGCCGTGCGGGCCAACGGGGGCGCCATCCTGAACCAGGCCAGCGCGCCGGGCGGCACTGGTTTCGCTGTCGGCGGGGGCAGCACGCCCCAGGCCTCACGGCAGATTCGCGGCCTGTCCGACGCCTCACTGTTCGGCATCAACTACTTCACCACCAGCGCCGAATACCGCTTCGACTTTGGGCTCAAGGCGGGCATCGCGCAGGGTCTGTACGGCGTGGCTTTCGCAGACGCCGGCAGTGCGTGGGGCACCAAGGAAAATCCCAACTTCAACCTGAAGTACGGTGTCGGAGCGGGCGTACAGCTCAACCTGGGCATCGGGGGTGCGCTGCTGCCCAGCCTGCGCTTCGATTACGGCTACAGCCCCCAAGATGCGGGCGGCAAGTTCTACTTCCGCATCGGCAACTTCTTCTGAGCGGCGACTAGAGAGAGGTCCTGTAGAGAAGAGAGGCGCGCTCCCCAAACAGGGAGCGCGCCTCTCTTGATGTTGGCTACGCAGCACTGGGCATCTAACCCTGAACCTCGGCCCAGAGCGCCCGCATCTCCGCACTGCGGTCCAGCAGCTCCTCGAGGCTCCCCTCTTCCACGATTCGCCCATCCTGCATCAGCAGAATCCGGTCGGCGCGGCTCAGAGCGGCGCGGCGGTGGCTGACCACCAGACAGGTGGCGTCCGTTTCACTGAACAAACCGTCCCACAGTTGCGCCTCGGTGCGGGCGTCCAGGGCGCTCGAGACATCGTCGAAGACCAGCAGATCCGCGTCCCTGGCCAGCATGCGGGCCACCGCCGTGCGCTGCATCTGCCCGCCGGAGAGCTTGACGCCGCGTGCGCCCACCGGGGTGTCCAGCCCCTGTGGAAGCTGCGCCAGGTCCGGTTCCAGTACGGCCAACCGTACCGCACGGCCCAGCCTCGCTTCGTCGCTGCCGCTCAGCACGTTCTCGCGCAGGCTGTCGCTGAACAGGCTGGGGATCTGCGCGGTGTAGGCACTCCTGGGCGGAACCAGGAAGGAAGCGGGATCCTCAATCGTCTGTCCGTTCCACGCCACCGTGCCGCTCTGCGCCGGAATCAGGCCCAGCAGCGCCCGCAGCAGCGTGCTCTTGCCACTGCCGATGCGCCCGGTGACAACCACGAACTCCCCCTGTCTGACGGTAAAGCTGGCGTCACGCACACCCAGGCCGCTGTCATGGGTGGCAGTCAGGCCAGAGACCCGCAATTCTTCCAGCGGCAACTGCGGCGGCGCGGCGGGCGGTGCAGGCGGCTCGCTGTGCAGGTAGGCCGAGTGATGTTCCACGATGCGCGTGTCAGGCGCGTCCTGCAGCAGCCGGGTCATGCGGTCGTAACTGACCCCGGTGCGGCGGTGACGGGCAATCGCGTCGCCGAAGAAGCCCATGCTCCCGGTCAGGCGCGGCAGCAAGCCGATAAACAGCACGAAGTCGGCCACCTCAAGTGCGCCGCCGCGAATCTTGTTTGCGCCCAGCAGCAGCACCAGCCCCACGGCCAGATTGACCATGTTGGTGTTGACGCCCCGGATCAGCTCGGTCAGGAGCACGTCGCGCAGGGCGGCGTGGCGGCGGGTCTCGCCCAGCCTGCCCAGGTGCGTCACCATGCCACTTTCGCGGGCGGCCAGCTTCACGGCGCTCACGGCCCCAAAGGTTTCACCAATGAAGTCAGTGACGCGGGCGGTGGCCTCGCGCATGCGGCGGCGGTAGGCACGGATGGTGGGCGAGAGCTTCTGAACGAAGACCACCATCAGCAGCAGCGGCGCACAGACCAGCAGGGTGATGGTGGGATCCACGCGCGCCATCAGCACAATGGCCACCAGCGAGTACAGCACGAAGCCCGCGCTGTCGATCCAGACCTCCACGTACCCGGCCACGTCCTCTACGTCGTCGCGGAAGCGGCTGACAGCCTCGGCAGGGGTGTCGTGCAGGCGGCGCGAACCCCGGGCGGTCAGGAGGTAACCAAGCAGATTGCGGCGCAGCAGCGCGTCCAGGGTGTACCAGATTTCGATAAAGGCCCGAAACGCCCCGTAGAAAACGCCGAAACGGCTGGCCCGCACCAGGGCAAACCACCCGACAGCGATCCAGGCCGCCGCGATGGACGGCCCCAGGTCGCCCCCGCTCTTGCGCAGCACCTCGGCGCCGTCCAGTTGCCCAAACACATGGCTGACGGCCAGCGCCAGCAGCGCGGGCGACACATGTACCATGCTCCACATGAACAGGTTGAAGACGAAGAGGGCTGGCCGGTAGGCGAACAGCCGTTTGGTCAGGGCAAAGGTACGGTCTGGCGCGGTGGTGGAGTGCTGGGTTGGGGCGGTGGTCATGCGGGAACTCCGTTGGATGGTGAGTCGTGGGGACAGCGGAAGGCGAGCGTTCGGGTGGCCCTGACCAGATCCCTCATGCCAGCACCCCCTCGCCCTCTTCTTCCAGCGTTCCCGCCCGCAGCAGTTCGGCGTAGTGGCTGCCAGAATTGCGGGCCAGCACGGCGCGGGGGCCGTCTTCCAGGACCTCGCCATCGCCCAGCACCAGGATGCGGTCCGCGCGGGCCACGGTGTCCAGGCGATGCGCGATGATGATGGCGGTGCGCCCATCCAGCAAGCGGGTCATGGCGGCGGTCAGCAGCGCCTCGGTGGCAGGGTCCAGGCGGCTGCTCGGCTCGTCCAGAATGATCACGGCGGGATCGCGCAGCATCACGCGGGCAAAGGCCAGTAGTTGCGCTTCCCCCGCCGACAGGCTGCCGGTGGGCAGGGGCGTGTGCACGCCGTCCTTCAAGCGGGCCAGCCACGTCCCCAGCCCCACCTCGTTCAGCGCGGCCTCCACCTCCTCGTCGGTGATCTCCGGATCAAAGAACGAGAGATTGTCGCGCACGCTGGCCTGGAACAGCTGCACGTCCTGCGTGACCACCGCCACACGCCGCCGCAGCCCGTGCAGATCGACATCCTGCACGTTCACGCCGCCCAGCCGGACGCTGCCAGACGTGGCATCGTACAGGCGCGAGACCAGACGGGTCAGCGTGGTTTTGCCACTGCCGGTACGGCCCAGCAGGCCCATGGTCTGCCCGGCAGGCAGGTGGAAGGAAACGCCGTGCAACACGCCACGCACTTCCGGCTCGTCAGGGGAATAGCTGAACGACACGTCCTCGAACGCCAGGCTCAGCGCGCCGTCCTCGGGCAGTTCCAGCGTCCCGCCGTGAATCGCGCTTCGCAGGGCCAGAATCTCGCCCACGCGGACCAGGCTGGCCCCAGCCTTCTGCAACTCCTGCAACTGCTGCGTGAGCTGGTCAATCGGTTCTTCCACCAGACTCATGTAGTTGTAGAGCAAAAAAGCCGTGCCCAGCGTAATCGCGCCCGTCGCGTACAGGCCCACGGCCACCGAGAGCACGCCCACGTAGCCGACGGCGAACAGCGCCATGCTCAGCTGCCACACGATGCTGCGCCGCCGCCAGGAGTTGACGCTGCGGGTGAAGAAGGTCCGCTGGGTCCGCAGAAAACTGTTCAGGTGGTGGCCGCCGGCGCCCAGGCTGCGGATGTCCTCCAGCCCGGCCAGCCGTTCCTCCACGAAGCCGAACAGCCTGGCGCTGGACTCGCGCTCCAGACGGGTGGGCTCCACGCCCAGCTTGCGGACACGGTTCATGGCGATCAGGGTGACGGTGGTGAACAGGGTCACGCCCGCGCCCACGCGCCAGTCCTCCCGGAAGAACATGAACAGCGCGCCCACGAGCAGCAGCGCCGCGCCGAAGACCCGCACCGCAAACTGCGAGAAGAAGTTGCTCAGGGCCGTCACGTCGCCGTCAATGCGCTCAATCATCTCGCCGGGCGTGCGTTCCTTGTGTTCGCGCATGTCCAGTGACAGCAGGTGTGCCATCAGGTCCACGCGCAGTCGGTTGGTGGCGGTCCAGCCCACCCGCGCCCCGACGTAGGTGGCCCCCGCCGTCATCAGCTGCACGCCAATCGCCAGCAGGATATAGAGGCCGGCCAGCCGCGCCATCAGCCCCACGTCGGCCCCCGCGCCCAGCTTGGCACTGTCCACGAAAGCCCTGAGCAGTTGTGGCAACAACAGGTTGAGACCGGTGCCCGTCAGCAGCAGCGCGGCCAGCCCGGCCACCTGCCACTTGAGCGGCCCCAGGTACACGCGCAGCACGCCCAGCGTCGAGGACGGTCTGGACGGCGCGGAAGATTCTTGGGGGGGCACGGGCACAGGCATCCCCACAGGCTAGAGCGGCGCAGCCTCAATTGCATACGCTATGTGGCGCATTTGAGACGGTCAAAAAGCGAGATGGAGGCGTGGCCCCATGGAACCCACCCCTCCATCTCAGCCTGGCCTCTGCCGGACCCTAGCTCTTGGTCAGGATCCGCACCGACAGGATCTCGTCGGCCTGGGCTCCTGCGATCTCGGCGTTGCTCTGGTCCATGGTGCGCGTCAGCTTGGGCAAGACGTCGTCGCCCTGCACCACCTTGCCGAAAATGGTGTGCTTGCCGTTCAGGAAATCGGTGGGGGCGAAGGTGATGAAAAACTGGCTGCCGTTGGTGGCTGGGCCGCTGTTCGCCATCGCTAGGACGCCTTCCGAGTTGAAGGTCAGCTTGGTGCGGAACTCGTCGGCGAAGCTGTAGCCAGGGCCGCCGGTGCCCCACTGCGCCTTCTTGTCCTGATCCACACTCAGGGGATCGCCAGTTTGGGCCATGAACCCGTCGATCACGCGGTGGAAGCGGATGCCGTCAAAGTAACGGTCCCGGGCCAGCGTCACGAAATTGTTGACCGTGACGGGCGTTTCCTGTTCGTACAGGTCCGCCAGAATCTGGCCGCGGTTGGTGTCGATGAGCGCGTAGTAGTCCTTCCCGTCCTGCAGAGCCATGGCGGGTTCCTTCGTGAACTCGCGCACCGGCTCCTTGGTCAGAGGGGGGACCAGGGTGTAGCCGCTGGGCACCTCGCCCGGCGTGGTGGTGGCAGGGGTGGCCGGCGTCGTTTCGGCTGGTTGCTCGGTAGCAGCGGTGGTGGTTTCATCCGGACCCGCCGCGGCGTCGTCCGCCTTCTTCTGGCAGGCGGTCAGCGCCAGCAGAGCGCTCAGGATCAGGGCGGTGGTCTTCACAGCGTTCGTCATAGCGGTTCAGTCTAGAGCAGCGCGGCGTGGGCGGGCGTCCCTCCTTTGTTGGAGGCTACCTGTGCAGGAAGCTCAGGCCTCGGGCAGCCGTTCCCCAGCCCGGACCGCCACCGGCAACACGTTCTCACGCGGCGGCAGCGGGCAGGTCCATCCATCACCGTAGGCGCAGTACGGCTGGTAGGCCAGATTAAAGTCCACCGACACCAGAGCGTCGCCGTCCTCGCTGCGGGCCAGGGGCGCATCCAGATAGCGGCCCGCACCGTAGGTTTCCTGCCCGCTGGTGGCGTCCCGGAAAGGAATGAACACCCGCGCAGGCGTCTCCTCGCCCAGCGGCGCGAAGACACTCAGGATGTGGTTGCTCTGGGAGGGCCCGGCGCCGGGCAGGGGCAGCGTGACTGTGCCGTACAGCGCCATGGTGCGCGGCTGACCAGTGTTGGTCTCCAGCGTGAATTCGGCGTCCGGGCCAGGCAGGGTGAAGGTCAGCGGGACACTGAAGGTCCACGCCGGGTCCGGCGGGTAGTAGCGCAGGCCGTGAAAGGTGGCCGCGTCCACCGGACCGTTGCCGGCCGCGAAATGCTCATCCTTGCGGCGGCGGAAGTCCAGCACCGCCTGCTCGTACGGCGAGGTCACCAGTCCACCGTCAGCTTTTCGCCGGCGTACTCCACGATGTCGCCGCGCCGCAGTTTCTTGCGCCGGCGGGTCTCGATCTCGCCGTTCAGCCGGACCTCGCCCCCCTGCACACGGAATTTGGCCTCGCCCCCGGTTTCCACCACGCCGCTGATTTTCAGAAAGTCCTGAAGATCGATGGTGTCCTGCTGTGCGTCCTGTCCCGCATCTCGCCTGCCTGTCATGTGGGCAGCGTAGCAGGCAAAGTGCCCCGACAGACAGAAGGTCCCTCTTGCGACTTCCACCACCGCTTTCCAGCAGCGGAACGCTTGTCTACCCCTTCACGGGTGCCCCCCCCGGCCTCTCCCCTATGCTCACGCCATGAGGACGGCGCGAATTACCGGCGGTTCAGGGGTCAGCACCTGACAGCCGACGCGCTGCCACGAGTTAGCCCCCGCCCGATCCGCGGGGGTTCGTTTTTGCCACATTTGCCGCAACAGTGCCGCGGGGAGGCCAGGAAGATGATCCAGACCCAGAAATTCGAGCCCGGACAGATGGACGCGATGGACGTGTTGCGCCTGGCGCTCACCGGCAAGGTTTACGGCGCGGCCATTGAAACGCCGATCAGCGAGGCCCCCCGCCTGAGCGTCCGCACCGGCAACCGCGTGCTGTTCAAGCGTGAGGACCTGCAGCCGATCTTCTCGTTCAAGCTGCGCGGAGCATACAACAAGATGGCGCAGCTGTCGCCGGAGCAGCGGCAAAAGGGCGTCATTACAGCCTCGGCGGGCAACCACGCCCAGGGAGTGGCCTACGCTGCTCAGGAGCTGAGGATGCGCGCCGTGATCGTCATGCCCGCCACCACACCTGAGATCAAGATCGGTGGCTGCCGCGCCCGTGGCGCCGAGGTGGTGCTGCACGGCGACAGTTTCAGCGACGCGGAAGCGCATGCCTACACCCTGCAAAAGGAGCTGGGGCTGACCTTCGTGCATCCCTTCGACGATCCACAGGTGCTGGCCGGACAGGGCACCGTGGCGCTGGAACTGCTGCGCCAGATTGGGACGGAGGACAGTTACACCGTGTTTGTCCCGGTGGGTGGCGGCGGATTGATCGCGGGCGTGGCCAGCGTCCTGAAGGCGCTGCGCCCCGACGTGCGGGTGGTGGGCGTGGAGCCAGACGACAGCGACGCCATGTACCAGAGTTTGCAGCGGGGAACGCGGGTGCGCCTGGACGCGGTGGGCATCTTCGTGGATGGCGTGGCGGTCAAACAGGTGGGGTCCTACACCTTTGACCTGACGCGGCGGTACGTGGACGACTGGGTGCGCGTGAACACCGATCAGGTCTGCGCGGCCATCAAGGACGTGTTCGACGACACCCGCGCCGTGATGGAACCTGCCGGGGCGCTGGCGGTGGCGGGCCTCAAGCAGTACGCCGAGCAGCATGGCCTGCAGGGCGAAACCCTGGTAGCGCTGACCTGCGGCGCGAACGTCAACTTCGACCGGCTGCGCCACGTGTCCGAGCGGGCCGAGATCGGCGAACAGCGGGAGGCGATTCTGGCCGTGACCATTCCCGAACGCCCGGGAGCTTTCCGTGAATTCATCGAGGTGATCGGCGCGCGGCCTGTGACCGAATTCAACTATCGCTATGCTCCCCGCGCCGACGCGCAGATTTTCGTGGGCGTGCAACTGGCCTCCGCCGGGCAGCGCGGCGAACTGGTCGACACCCTGACCGCGCGGGGCTACGCCGTGACCGATCTGACCGGCGACGAGCTGGCAAAGGTGCATGTGCGCCACATGGTGGGGGGCCGCGCCCCGGAGGCTGAGGGCGAGCGCG
Source organism: Deinococcus humi (assembly GCF_014201875.1). Taxonomy (NCBI): domain Bacteria; kingdom Thermotogati; phylum Deinococcota; class Deinococci; order Deinococcales; family Deinococcaceae; genus Deinococcus; species Deinococcus humi. The sequence goes on from NZ_JACHFL010000003.1 coordinate 400,881, forward strand.
TGTACTCCTTTACCTTCCCTGAACGCCCCGGCGCGCTGCTGGAATTCCTGACGCACCTGCATGGGCGCTGGAACATCAGCCTGTTCCACTACCGCAACCACGGCAGCGCCCACGGGCGCGTGCTGGCTGGCATTCAGGTGCCGGACGGGGATGAGGAGGACTTCGCGGCCTTCCTCCACGGCCTGGGTTACCCAGCCGACGACATGACCCAGAATCCGGCGTACCGGCTGTTTCTGACCTGAGTGCGGCCTGCAGCGGCTGCCCTCCCCGCCGAAGGGCCGTGCAGGTTCCAAATGGCCCCGGCTGGCCCGCTATGCTTTCAGGGCATGAGCCTCACCCTGCCCTCCCCCACCCGGTTCACCGTGCTGGCCCTGTATCAGTTCCGCAGCGTTCCGGACCCCGCCGCCCTGCGCGCCCAATTGCTGGAGCTGGGACAGACTTTCGGCCTGTGCGGCACGCTGATCGTCGCCCCGGAAGGCATCAACGGTACGGTGGCCGGGACGCGAGCGGCCATCGACGGGTTAAGCGCTTTTCTGCAAAGGGCCGGTTTTGACCGCCTGGAGGCCAAGGAATCGCACAGTACGGAACAGCCCTTCAAGCGCTTCAAGGTACGCCTCAAGGCTGAGATCGTGACCCTGGGGCTCCAGGTCGAACCCACCTCTCAGGCCGGGCAGTACGTGGAGGCCAGCGACTGGAACGCCCTGATTGCTGCCCCGGACGTGGTGGTGGTGGACACCCGCAACCGCTACGAGATCAGTGCCGGCACCTTTGAGGGCGCGCTCAATCCTGAAATTGACAGCTTCCGCGAGTTTCCCGAGTGGCTGGACGCCCATGTGGACGAACTGGCGGGTAAACGCGTCGCCATGTTCTGTACCGGGGGCATCCGCTGCGAGAAAAGCACCAGCCTGCTGCGTGAGCGTGGCTTCACGGACGTGCTGCACCTGCGCGGCGGCATCCTGAAGTATCTGGAAGATGTGCCCGAGGAGGACAGTCGCTGGCATGGCGAATGCTTCGTCTTCGATGGCCGCGTGACCGTGGGCCACGGCCTGCGTGAGGGCGACGCGGAAATGTGCCACTCCTGCGGCTGGCCGCTGGGCCCAGACGAACGGGCCCACCCGGCCTACGAGGAGGGCGTAAGTTGCCCGAACTGCGTGGTCGCGACGACACAGGCCCAGAAGGCGGCGTTCCGGGACAGGCAGCGGATGTATGACGAGCGCCAGCCGTGAGCCTCGGCGGCTGGCCGCACTGGCGTTGCTGCTCCTCGCCGTGGGCTCTGGCGTTTTCTTTCTCTCTGGTCCGCGCGCCCCGGCTCCCACCCCCGACAGTGTCGAGGTCACCTTCACGCGCCAGATGATCGCCCATCACGCTCAGGCCATTACGATGGCCGGACTGATCCGGCAGCGCAGCACAGATCGCACGGTTCGCTCGGCGGCGCTAGATATTCAACTGTCGCAGGAGGAGCAGATTCGCCAGATGCGCGGCTTTCTGACCGTCTGGAAGCAGCCCGATACCTTCCAGATGTCCGCTGCTCACTCCCAGATGATGGGTATGGCGTCGGACGCCGAATTGCGGTCCTTGAAAACCCTGCCCGTGCCACAGGCCGAAGTGAAGTTCCTGCAACTGATGACCCGGCACCATCAGGGGGCACTTCACATGATTCCGCCCGCGCTCCAGGCGGAGGTGCTGCCCCAGGTGCGCCACCTGGCCCGTCAGATGCAGGTGGTTCAGGGGGGCGAGATCCGGTTCATGACCTCCCTGTTGCGGGCACGGGGCGCGGGCCTGCTGCCGTTCCCCGACATGAAAATGGATATGCCAGGGATGGAGCATTGATGATTACGGTCACAGCGTGGCCCCCAGGAGAACCGCCCAGGCAACTTGGCGCCAGCTTCTGCTTGAAGGGGTGAAGGGGCGAACCCCGACGGCCACCCCTTCCCCTTAACGCTCTGGTTCCAGAATCTCAACTGGCAGCGCGGGGGGCAGCAGCAGCGCCGAGAGGGCCAGCCCACCCAGCCCGGTCATGACCGCCACGCCCAGCCACAGTTCCAGGCTCAAGTTACTGAGGCCCAGCCGCACCGCGCCGCCCAGGTAGGGCACCCACACCGCCAGCGGCAGCAGGAAGGCGAAGGCCCAGAATGCCCAGACCCGCGCGGGCGAGGGGCGCAGCAACGCGCACAGTATGTCTGCCAGCAGACCACAGGCCAGGGCCACGCCCGGAATGCGCCAGTCGCCGGGAGCGAGCATCAGGGCCATCGCCGTGTTCGTCAGCGTGTACATCACGGTGATGGCGCCGAAGGGCAGTGCGAAACGCCGGATCAGCAGCAGCACAGGCGCGGCCAGCATCAGGGCGGTCAGCAGCACGGCGCTCAGTTCGCCGCGCGTCTGCACCCAGCCCAGGCCCTGCGGCACGCTCAGCAGGCCCCACATGTACATGTGGATAAAGGCGGTCAGCGCCAGCAGCGAAGTGGCCGACAGCACCGCCGCCCAGCGCAGGGCCAGCGGGGCCTGCCGTGGCGTGGGCGATTGCCACGCAGCGTTCAGCGGCGAGGCCACGATCAGCGAGCCGCCCGCGAACAGCAGCAGGTGCGTGGGCGAGAGCAGTGCCTCGATCCCCACCTCAATGCCGAAGACCGTGTGCCACGTCAGATCGCCGAGGCCGCCCAGGCCGAACAGCGGCACGCCAATGGCCGCCAGGCTGTACCCCTCGGGAAAGGCGGCCAGACCGCGCCGTCCCCTCTGCCAGCCGCGCGATGCCAGAAACAGACACCAGCCGGCCACCGCCAGAAAGCCGCTGTAAAAGACCGCGTGCCAGGGAGTAAAGAAGGTTTCCAGCGACTCGCCCAGATTGTTGTGCGCCCAACCGTCCAGAAACAGCCCGCCCAGCAGCCACCACGCCAGCGCGATGGTGATCAGGTGCTGCGCGGTGGTGGCGCGGTAAGTCGCAGCCGGAGCTGAGGCAACCTGAAGAGGCTGGGGCGCAGTGGTCATGGGGATATTTTAAGGGGTTTGAACAGCCGACAACCCCTTTTTGCGGACAGCCTTGCACAAGGGAACTACCTGCCGCCCACCGTTCCCCGCACCGCCCAGGCGCGTGCGCTCAGCGCCAGATGGCCCGCCGCATCTGCCATGAGCTGGTTCTCCAGGTACGCGCGGATGCGCTCCTGCGTCTGCGCGTCCACGGATGCCAGATACGTCGGGGCCGCTCCCTGCTGGCCCAGAAACGGCTCCCAAAAATCCCCGAAGTCCCGGAAGACGGTAGGGATATCAATGGCCCAGACCTCTACGGCCTGTAAACCCTGTTCGCGCCACAGGGCCGCCAGCGGCTCGGGCTGGCACAGCGGAAATCGCTCAGCCTGATCCAGCTTCGCGTCATTTGGGTTGACGGCGATTGCAGCGTCCCAGAAAGCCCGCATCATCCCCATGCCTCCGGCATAGTCCCAGACATACGCCGCGACGGTTCCGCCGGATTTCGTGACCCGACTCATTTCGCGCAGCATGGCCGGAGGATCAGCCACAAAATTCAAGACCAGCCCGGAGACGGCCACGTCGAACCCAGCCTGGGCGAAGGGCAGTTGGGTGGCGTCTGCCACCTCAAACCGCGTCCGGTCATCCGCGATCCCGTTCCGTACCGCCTCAATGAAACCTGCCGCGCGGTCAATGCCCACCACCTCCGCCGGGTCAGCCGTCGCCAGAATCGCCGCGCTGAGTGCGCCGGTTCCGCAGCCCACATCCACCCACGCGCGTCCGGCGGGCAGATTCAACCGGGCCAGAAACTCACGCGCCACCGGGCGACTCCAGCGGCCCACGTAGCGTTCGTACGCCCCGGCCCCGCCCCAAACTTCCCTCGGCAAACGGTTCACGTCCATTGACAGCCTCCTGACTTCAGCAGTTGAGTCGCACCTGGGGGAGGAAGATTATGGATATAGTTTACGGCGAGTGCTGCGGCGAAAGGACACAGAGACAGATGGGCTGTCCCCGGACAATTACCCGAAATACCCCAGCAGTTCGATCAGCATCCGCGCGTAGTCATCCACCTTGATGCCGCGCTTCTCCATCTTCACGCTGGGCGGAAAGGTCTGCACCTCGGTCCTGTGGGGAAAGCGCTTGAGTCCGGCGGCGTCGTAGTCCAGGGATTTGTAGGCGAAGGTCACCTGCAACTCGGTCATGGTCTCACCGATGCTCAGCACGCGCTTGGCCGCCGCCGTCAGCCTCAGCTTGGCCAGGTCGATGAAATTCTGAACATCGGGGGCGGGCGGGCCGTATTTCTTGCGGAGATCGCGCTCCACCCGGCTGATCGCCTGCAGGGTCCGGGCGTCTGAGAGACGGCCATAGGTGGCGATTCGCGCCTCGTCGTCGCCGCCGAAATATTCGGGGGTCAGTCGAGCATTGATCGGCAGATCGATGGAAATGTTGACCGGGGGCTGAATCTTCTCACCCTTCAAGCGCGCCACCGCCTCCGAGAGCATCTCGGTATACACGTCGATACTGACGGCCTGCACATGCCCGTGCTGTTCCTCGCCCAGAATGTTGCCCACGCCGCGAATTTCCATGTCCTTTTCGGCCAGCAGGTGCCCGCTGCCCAGATCCTGTAAGTCAGCGATGGCCCACAACCGGCGCTGCGCGTTTTCGGTCATGCGCGGCGGGTAGAACAGGTAGGCGTAGGCGGTCTGCGCGCGGCGCCCCACCCGTCCCCGCAATTGGTAGAGCTGCGCCAGCCCCAGACGGTCCGAGCGCTCGATCAGGATGGTGTTGGCCTCCGGGATGTCCAGCCCCGTTTCCACGATGGTGGTGGACAGCAGCACGTCGAACGCGCCTTCCTCGAAGCCCAGCATGATCTCTTCGAGTTCCTCTTCGTTCATGCGCCCGTGCGCCACGCCGATGCGCGCTTCCGGCACCAAGTTGCGGAGGTACAGGCTGCGCGCCCCGATGCTGGCGATGCGGTCATGGATGTAAAAAACCTTGCCGCCGCGCTCGATCTCGCTGATGATGGCGTCGCGCACGGTCAGTGGATCGAAGGGAGCCAGCACCGTCTGGATGGGCTTGCGGCCCTTGGGCGGCGTCTGGATGCTGCTCATGTCGCGCAGGCCTACCATGCTCATGTACAGCGTGCGCGGAATCGGGGTGGCCGACAGCGCTAGCGTGTCCACCGCCCTGACGCCTTCGGGGACCTCCAGCTTGCCGTCCGTCATGTCGGGCATGCCACGCAGGGCTCGCAGCTTTTCCTTCTGCGACACGCCGAAGCGGTGTTCCTCGTCCACGATGATCAGGCCCAGGTTCTTGAACTCGATGTCGCCGCTGAGCAGGCGGTGCGTGCCGATCAGGATGTCCACCTTCCCTGCCGCCAGATCACGCAGGATGGCCTTGGAGGCCTGCGGCGAGGTGAAGCGCGACAGGCCCTCGACGCGCACGGGCAGGTCCTTGAAGCGCTCGACGAAGGTGGAGGTGTGCTGCTCGGCCAGCAACGTTGTGGGCACCAGGACCGCCACCTGCATCCCGTGGCCCACGACGCGGTGGGCGGCGCGCAGGGCCACCTCGGTCTTGCCGAACCCCACGTCGCCGGAAATCAGACGGTCCGCCGGGTTGGGTTTCTCCAGATCCTTCAGCGTTTCCTTGAGGGCAATACGCTGATCCCCCGTCAGCTCGAACTGGAAGTTCTGCTCGATCTGCGCCTCCCACTCCGGAATGGGGGCGAAGGCGTTGCCGGGGGTCACCTGCCGGGCGGCGTACTGCACGAGCAGTTTGCCCGCCACCTCCTCGGCGTTCTTGCGGGCCTTGTCCTTGGCCTTGGCCCAGTCCTTCTTGTCGAAGCTGCTCAGGACGGGGGGATCATCGGTGGTGCCGGGATGGCGGCGCAGCACCGGGAGTTGCTCAATGGGCACGCTGAGGCGTGCGCCCTTCCGGTATTCCAGATTCAGGTAATCGCGCGTGACGCCCAGCACCGTGCGCGTCTCCAGTCCCTGGAACTGGCCGATGCCGTGTTCGGGGTGAATCAGGTAATCTCCCACATGCAGGCCCAGCGCGTCCGTGACCGGACGGCCCGACAGCCGCTTGCCGCGCAGCGCAGAGCCGCCCTGGAAGCCGTAGATCAGGTCTTCGGTGATGACGACGGTGCGGTGTTCAGGAATGACGAAGCCGCCCTCTCCTCCGCCGCGCAGAAAGCCCAGGCCACCCTCCTCCACGCGGGGCAGCTTGAGCCACGGGATCTCGTGGGTATTGAGGAGCTTGTCGGCCAAGTACGCCGCCGTGCGGTCATGGCGGACCAGAATCAGCACGCGGTAATCGGCCCCCCGCCACTCGGCCACATCCTTTTCCAGATCGGCGAGGCGGGCGCGGTAGAAGTCCAGCGTCTTCAGCCCGGTGTCCAGATCGGGCAGTGGCAGCGGTGAGCGGCCAAAGGACGTGACCTCGCGCCCGGCCAGCCTGGGCCACAGGGTATCGATCAGCACGCCCAGGCTGGAGGCGTAGAACTCCGGGGAATCCAGAAAAACGCGGCCCGGCAGCAATTCCAGGCGGGTGGCGTCCCATTTGGTTTCGGTCAGGTAATCGGCGGTGGGTTCCAGGGTAAAGGTCTGGGCCTTCTCGCCGGTCAGTTCGCCTGGGGCCAGCAGGCGCAGGGTATCGAGCTCGTCACCGAAGAACTCGGCGCGCACCCACAGGTCACCCTCCGCGTCGGCGGGGCGGCCTGCGCCGGGGGCCAGGCGCAGTTCCAGGGTGTCACCGCGCAATTCATAGCCGGGTTCCTCGCCGCGCTCGTAGCCCAGGCGTTCCAGACGGGTGAGGAGCGCCTCGCGTGGGTAGTTGCGTCCCACGCGCAGGCTCAGGGCGTGCTCTTCGGGGTGGGCGGGGAACAAGTCGAGCGCCGTATTCACGTCCAGCACCACATGTTCGTGCTTGCTGTCCCAGTCGCGCAGGCCCGGATTGACCGTCACCGGCGCTCCCAATGCCCCCGCCGACGCGTAGTTGCCCAGGCGATCAGCGGTGGTCAATAACACCGCCGGGCCAGGGAAGGCCGCGAACAACGCCGCCCGCGCCACCTGCGGCAGCAGCAGGAGATTTCCAGGCGGGGCGGCGGGCAGCAATTTGGACAGGTTGGGCGCGGAGATGGTCACTGGAAGAGTTTACGCGCATGGACCGGGCCGTTTCGTCACTCACCCATCTATTGTGAGACGGTGAAAATGCCGGGGGCGATCTGGGAGCCGGGCTGGCCGGGGAGAGAAGTTTGCCCCGCACGCCGCCAAAAACCGAAGGTGGCCTGCGGACGACAGGCAGCCAATTTCACTGGCAGTGACAGCGGAACGATTCAAGAGCTTCCGCACGTTGAGTCATCCAGACGACGGCTCCCACCACAACCGCGCCGCGAAAGCACCGCGCTCCTCTGCCTTTTGCCGCCTTAGCGTCTCCAGTTGCTCCGTGTCCACACCATCGAGTCGTGCCAGCGCATATACGACTTCCAGCACGTCTGCCAGTTCGAGCACCTCGCCCGATTCCAGGTATTCACTGACCTCCTCGCCCAGTTTGGTGTGGAGGGCGGCACGAAAATGTTCCGTATCGAGAACCCCAGACATTCCGCCGAAAAGTTCCGGAATCCGGTCACGAACCAGTTTGCCCATGTCCGCAGCATAAAGCCCCCCAACCTCCGCTTCTGCTAACAGAAAACGCCTGCCCCCGCGTGGTAATTTGCCCACATGTTTGAGTCGTTGGGCAACAAGTTGCAGGACATTCTGGACCGGGTGGGTAAGGAACGGCAGCTCACCGAGTCCCAGGTCAAGGCCGCCATGCGTGAGATCCGCATGGCCTTGCTGGAAGCCGATGTGAATTTCGGCGTCGCCAAGGAATTTGTGGCGAAGGTCTCCGAGAAAGCCGTGGGACAGGAGGTGTCGGGCAGCCTCAATTCCGGGCAGACCGTGGTCAAGCTGGTCCACGATGAGCTGATCCAGACGCTGGGCGGCAAATCGGTGCAGCCTGAATTGAAGGCTGAGGGCAACGTGTGGTTCATGGTGGGCCTGCAGGGAGCGGGCAAAACGACCAGCACCGGCAAACTGGCCGCGCACTACAAGAGCAAGGGCCGCCGCGTGCTGCTGGTGGCCGCCGACACCCAGCGCCCGGCGGCGCGGGATCAGCTGGAAGTGCTGGCCAAGCAGGTGGGCGTGCCCGTGTTGAAGGTGGCCGACGGGGAAGCCCCCGCCGAGACCCGCCGCCGCGTGGACGAGCACCTCAAGACCGACTTCCGCGATCTGGTGATCGTGGACACGGCTGGCCGCCTGCAGATTGACGAGGCGCTGATGGATCAGCTGGCTGATCTGCAGGCGGCCATGCAGCCCACCGAAACCCTGCTGGTGGTGGACGCCATGACCGGACAGGAAGCGCTGAATGTGGCGCAAACCTTCGACACGCGTGTGCAGGTGTCGGGCCTGATCATCACCAAGATGGACGGCGACGCGCGCGGTGGGGCCGCCCTCTCGGCCCGGAGCGTGACGGGCAAGCCCATCTACTTCGCCGGAACCAGCGAGAAGATCTCGGGCCTGGACGCCTTTCACCCCGACCGTGTGGCCGGGCGCATCCTGGGCATGGGCGACGTGCTGGGATTGATCGAGCGCGCCGAGCTGGCAGACCTTAAGGCGATGGAGGTCAAGAAGCCCGGTGACTTTGACCTGGAAGACCTGCTGACCCAGCTGCGTCAGATTCGCAAGATGGGGCCGCTAGGCGACCTGCTCAAGCTGATTCCCGGCATGAGCCGCGCGCTGCCTGAGGGCTTCAACGTGGACGAGAAGCAGATTCAGCGCATCGACGCCATGATTTCCAGCATGACCCTCAAGGAACGGCGCAACCCCAAGGTCATTGACGGGCGGCGGCGCAAGCGCATCGCAGCGGGCAGCGGCCATAGCGTGCAGGACATCAACAAGCTCCTTAAAATGCACGAGCAGATGAAGGACATGATGAAGATGCTGGGACGCATGGGCGGCAAGGGTCCAGGCGGCAAACCGCCACGTATGCCCAATCTGCCGCCCAACGTCCGCCGCTAAACCTTTCTTGAGATTGACAGTTCAGGCTGCCCTCCGTATACTCACACCCGCTGCAAAAACGCCCATACGAGGGTTTGTTGGCGCGCGGGTCGTTAGCTCAATCGGTAGAGCAGCTGACTTTTAATCAGCGGGTTGTAGGTTCAAGTCCTACACGACCCACCATACAGACTCCGTCTTTGGCGGAGTTTTTCTTTTCTGAGACTGGCAAGCAACGCATGACCATCCGATTCTGCAAGGGTTAAGGTAGAAGTCGAGCTTGAAGTGCCCGAAGTCAAGCTCCACAACCATCCTAAGAACTCCAGAGGACGCCGACCCAACCCGAACGGGTTACATTCCTGACAACTTGCTATCCACTGCGCTCGCACCAGCCAGCATCGAAGGGGTGGGAGTGTCCAACAGGTTCTGCAGGGGTGCGGCGAAGGCTACCGTGTCGTTGACGCAGCCGAGGTGACCCTGCGCGGAATCAAATTCCAGATGGGTGTGGGCCACCCCCGCCAATGCCGACTCCTGGGCGAAAGCCCGCATCTCGGCGGCGGGAAAGAACTGGTCCACGGCAATATTCACAGTCAGCAGATTCAAACCCACGCCAGCCCAGCGGGTGAACAGCTGGGGGTGCGGGGCCACTGACGACAGGTCGTGCGTGCCCACCAGCCGCGCGATGTCCAGGATATGCGGCAGGCTGGCCGTTCCCGAACGGGAGGACAGGTACGAGTTGAAATCGACCTCCCGGAACATCGACTCAAGGCCATCCGCGCCCAGGCCAAAGAAAGTGATCATGCGTAAGGCTCCGTCTAGACCGCCCACCTGCGCCACCTGATGCAAAAAGGGGGTGAAAGCCTCACGCAGAGCTGGGCCGATGTATGGGCTGGCCGCCACCGCCGCCACGCGCGGCGCGAGTTCGGGGCAACGGGCGGCCCACTGCAGGGCCTGCAAGCCGCCCAGACTGGGACCCACCACCGCATGCCAGCGCTCCACACCCAGCGTCCGCATCAGGTGCAGCTGAATGGTGTGCAGGTCGCCGAAATCCCAGACTGGAAACCGCTGGCCCCACCGCTCCCCGTCTGGACGGAGGGTGTCCGGCCCGGTGGTGACGATGCCGGGATCATGCGCCTGGACGTTGGACGGCGTGTTCATGCAGATCACGAAAAAACGGTCCGTGTCCAGCGCCCGTCCCGGTCCGATCAACGCGGCCCACCAGCCGGGCGTTCCGTCCGGGTTGGTTCCCGCCGCGCGCATAGTGCCGGTGTAGTAATGACAGACCAGCACGGCATTGTCACGCGCCGCATTGAGCGCGCCCCACGCCTGCGCGCCCAGCCGCAGCGGCACGTCCACACTCGAAAACGTCGCCTGGGCCGAGAAGATCCACTCGCCTGGCCCGTTGCCCGCCTCCAGTCTTGCCTCCCGCAGCGTCTCGCTCATCACCGCTGAGGGTAGGCGTGGAGCGTTACGCGGCGGTCACAGTGGGAGGACGGCGTTTTGCTGTAACGCCCCCGTGACGCCGCTCCTTTAAACTGCCCGCGTTATGAAAACTCTACTTCTGACGGGCGTGCTGCTCGCGGTTTCCGGTGCGGGCGCGGTGAAAGTGGGCGTGCTGATTCCCCTCTCGGGGGCAGGCAGCGTTTCGGGCCAGGCGGCCAAGAACGGCTACGAACTGGCGCTGGCCGAGATCAACAAGGCCGGTGGCGTGCTGGGCAAGCCCCTGGAAGTGGTGTACGGCGACGATGCCAGTGCCGCAGCCAAAGCGGTACCAGAATTCGTGAAGTTGGTCACGGTGGACAAGGTGGACTTCATGGCGGGCGGCGTGAGCAGCGCGGTCAGCGTGGCCCTGTCCGGCCCGGCCAAGCAGTACAACACCTTCATGGCCTGGATCGGGGCCGCCGCCACGCCCGTCGAGGACGCCTTCGCCGACCACAAGTATTTCTTCCATTACCACCCCTGGTCCTACTACAATTTCGAGGCCATCCTGGACTTCTTCAAGACCCTCAAGGACAAGCAGGGGGCCAAGAACATCGCCATCGCCTATGAGGACGGTCCCTTCGGGAGCGCGGGCATCGACGCCACCGTGGACGCCTTCAAGAAGGCTGGCTTCAATGTCGTGCTGACCGAGAAGTTCAAGACCGGCAGCGGCAATTTCGGCCCACTGGTCAGCAAGGCCAAGGCCGCCAAGCCCGACATCATGTACTGGGTGGGCTACGACACCGACGCCCTGCCCCTGGCCACCGAGATCAAACAACAGAACCTCAAGCTGGGCCTGATCTACGGCACGCCGCCCAGCTGGCCGGTAGGCTTCGAGAAAAATCCTCTGGCCAACGACATCGCGGGCCTGAGCCTGTGGCTGCCCACCAGCCCCAACAAGGAAAGCCGCGCCTTTGTGGACGCCTACAAGAAGAAGTTCAGCAACGTCACCGAGGAATACTTCGCGCCGCTGGCCTACGTGAACTTGAAGTCGCTGGCCGCTGCCATCAACAAGGCGGGCAGCACCGACAAGGACAAGGTGGCCGCCGAACTCGCCAAGACCAACATGCCCACGCCCTTCGGCACGCTGACCTTCAGCAAGAGCCTCAAGACCCAGTACCAGGGGTTCAAGGCGGGCAACTGGTTACACTTCCAGTTCCTGAACGACACCCGCGCGCCGGTCTACCCAGCCAGCTTCTCCCAGAAGCCCGTCGTCTGGGGCAAATAAACGGCCAAGGACACCGGGCACCGGGTCAGGTGCGCAGGCCGCCACGCCCTGATCCCTCCCGTTCCCCAGGGAAAAGGTCCGAAGGATCAGGGTGTGGCTCCATTTGCGGCCACCCCCGGTCGGTCACACAGAGGACATCCAATGACGCTCACCTCACGAACAATTCAGACCCCGCGCCTGAGGACCGCCGTGCTGGAGCGGCCTGCGAAGGGCGAGACGAAACGCCGACTGCTGCTGGTTCACGGCAACGTGTCCGACAGCGAATTCTTCCGTGACCTGATGGACACGTTGCCGGAAGACATTCATGCTGTCGCCCCCGACCTGCGCGGCTACGGCGACAGCGAGGCCAGACCGATCGACGCCAGACGTGGCCTGCGTGACTGGTCCGACGATCTGCTGGCGTTGCTGGACACCCTGGAGTGGAAGGACGCTCATCTGCTGGGCTGGAGCATGGGTGGGGGCGTCGTCATGAACGTGGCGGTGGACGCTCCGGCACGAGTTCAGTCCCTGACGCTGGTGGCCCCGGTCAGTCCCTACGGCTTCGGCGGCACGCACGGCGCGGACGGCACGCCCAACACGCCGGATTTCGCAGGTTCGGGCGGCGGCACGGTCAATGCCGCCTTCGTCGCGGCGGTGGCCGCCGGGGACCGCTCGGACACGGCAGGCAGCCCCCGCGACGTGATGCGCAAGTTCTACTTCAACGCCGCCCAGTTTCAACCCCGTGCGGACAAAGAAGAGGCGTGGGTTACGTCGATGCTCAAGACCCGCACGGGTGAAGGCTTCTACCCCGGCGACATGACCGCCAGCGAACACTGGCCGAATGTCGCGCCGGGAACGGCGGGGGTGGCCAATGCTTTCAGTTCCAGGTACATGAACCTGTCGGCGTTCGCGGAGTTGAATCCGCCGCCGCCCGTGCTGTGGGTGCGGGGGGACGCCGACGCCATCGTGGGGAACGCCAGCCTGTTCGATCTGGCCCAGCTGGGCGCTCTGGGCGCCGTACCCGGCTGGCCCGGCCTGGACGCCTGCCCACCCCAGCCGATGCTGACGCAGACGCGAGCGGTGCTGGAACGCGGCGAGGCCAACGGCGGCCAGTGGCGCGAACTGGTGCTGCCCGGGGTGGGCCACTCGCCCTTCATTGAGGCGCCGGACGAGTTCAGGACGGCCCTGCTGGAGCATCTGGGCGGCAGCTAGCGTTGCTCTCAGACAGCAAGAACCCAAGGACATCGCCACTTTACGGAGCCCCAATGGACCTCTTTTTACAAACCCTGCTCAATGGCCTGCTGCAAAGCGGGATCTACGCGCTGGTGGCCTCCGGGCTGGCGCTGGCGGTGGGCGTGGTGGGCATCGTCAACTTCGCGCACGGCGAGTTCCTGATGATCGGGGCCTTCATGGCCTGGGCGGCCAGTGCCTTTCTGGGCGTGGACCCACTGCTGTCGCTGCCCCTGGTGGCGGTGGCGGTCTTCGGCGTGGGCGCCCTGACCTACCGGGTCAGCATCCGGCATGTGCTGCTGGCCCCCGAATTAAACCAGATGCTGCTGACCTTCGGGCTGGGCATCCTGCTGCAAAACCTGGCGCTGATGCTGCTGGGCGGCAACACCCGGACCGTGACCACGCCGTACCAAGCCAGCAGCCTCACCATCGGCGAACTGAGCATCGGCGGCCCCAAGGCGATTGCCTTCGGGCTGGCCGTGGTCCTGCTGGGAGCGCTGTACTTCACGCTGTACCGAACCGTCCTGGGCCGCCAGATGCGCGCGGTGGCGCAGAACCGGCGGGGCGCTCAACTGATCGGCATTCCGGTGGACCGGGTTTACCTGATTGCCTTCGGAGTGTCGTGCGGGCTGGCGGCAGTGGCCGGCGTGCTGGTCAGCGTCCTGCTGTTTGCCTCGCCCACCGTGGGGCTGGTCTTTGCCCTGAAGGCCTTTGCCATCATCGTGATGGCGGGGCTGGGCAATCTGACCGGCGTGCTGTGGGCCTCGGTGATCCTGGGCCTGTCTGAGGCGCTGGTGCAGACGTACGTGCCGGGCGGCGGAGGCTGGAGCGACGCGGTGTTCTTCCTGATGATCTTCGGCACGCTGGTTCTCCGCTCCTTCAGGAAGGCTGCATGAGGGCTGACCGCATGAGGGCACCTGTCTCCAGACGGCAGGCCGCCCGCAAACCGGACGTTACGGCTGTGGCCCTGATCCCGCTGGCGATCTTCTTCGCGCTGGCCCTGGTCTTTCCCTTTCTCCCGCTGGGCGACAGGGGGGCGTTCCTGCTGCAGATCGGCTTCTTCACGCTGGTGGCCGGAATCATGGCGCTGTCGTGGGACATTCTGGCGCGGAGCGGGCAGGTCAGCCTGGCGCACGCGGCGTTCTACGGGCTGGGCGCTTACGGCTATGCGCTGCTGCTGAAAACCGGCCTGGCATGGCCGCTGGCGATGCCTCTGGCGGCGCTGGGCGCGGGCGTGGTCAGCCTGATTCTGGGCGCGGTCACCATGCGCCTGAGCGGCATGTACTTTGCCATCGCCACCCTGGCCTTTACCGAGGTGGTGCGGACGGTCATCCAGAACCTGCCGGAGGATGTGGCGGGCGGCGCGAACGGCCTGCTGGTTCCAGCGCTGCTGGGAGGCAACCCGCGTGGTCAGTACCTGCTGGCGCTGGCGCTGCTTGTACTGACCGCTGGGGTCAGCCTAGCCGTCCGGATGGGCCGACTGCATCACGCCTTCGCCGCCATCCGGCAGGGTGAGGAAACTGCGCGGGTGCTGGGCGTCTCCACCGTGCGCTACAAGCTGGCGGCCTTCTTCATCTCCAGCGTGCTGGCGGCGCTGGCCGGGGTGCTATACGCGGGCAAGACCTTCTTCATCAGCCCGCTCGACACCTTCAGCCTCGCCAATTCCATCGCGCCGCTGACCACCAGCATTTTCGGGGGGCTGTACACCACGCTGGGGCCGATCCTGGGCGCAACGGTCCTACGGGTGGCCGAGGAAGCGCTGCACAACGCCGTCAAGAACGGCTATCTGGTGGTGTACGGCCTGGTGCTGATGCTCAGTATCCTGTGGCTGCCGCGCGGACTGATGGGCCTGTTCCGGCGCGGGCGGCACGGAGGCGATGTATGACTGGCAACGTCGTGCTCCGGGCCGATGGCCTGAGCAAACGCTTCGGTGGCCTTCAGGCCGTCAAGGACGTGACCTTTAACCACCACGACGGCGAGATTCTGGCCGTCATCGGGCCGAACGGGGCGGGCAAGACCACCCTGCTGAACCTGCTGTCGGGGGTCTACCGCCCCAGCACAGGACGCCTGGAACTGCTGGGTGAGGACGTGACGCACCTGCCGATGGAGCACCGCTGCCACGCCGGACTGGGCCGTGCCTTCCAGGTGGTGCGCCCCTTCCCGGAAATGACCGTTCACGAGAACGTGACGGTGGGCGCGCTGTTTGGAAAACCCGGCACCACCTTGCCGCAGGCGCGCGAACGAGCCTATGACCTGCTGGAGCGTACTGGCCTGGCCGATCAGGCGGCCCGCGCCGCCCACGAGCTGACCCTGCTGCAGGACAAGCGCATGGAAATCGCCCGCGCCCTGGCAACAAACCCCCGCGTCCTGCTGCTGGACGAGGTGATGGCTGGTCTGCGTCCCGGTGAGGCGGCGGAGGCGGTGGATCTGGTGCGCAGCGTCCGGGCCGACGGCGTCAGCGTGCTGTTTATCGAGCACATCATGCCGGTGGTGCGCGATCTGGCAGACCGCGTGGTGGTCATGGATCAGGGTCAGGTCATCGCCCACGGTACTTACCGCGAGGTCACTGCGCACCCGCAGGTGGTGGCCGCTTACCTGGGCACGGAAGAGGGGTTAGGAGCGTGATGGTCACAGGAACCGAAGCGTCCAGGAGTCTGTGGTGGCCAGCGTGTCCCCTCCCGTCCGGGAGGACAGCAGGGGCGGAGGCCACCCCATGACTATCCAGCAAGGACAGGAACTGCTGATCGAAAATCTGGCCGCAGGCTACGGCAAGATTGGGGTGCTTTGGGACGTGAACGTGCGCGTTGGTCCGGGAGAGTTCGTCGCCATGATCGGGGCGAACGGGGCGGGCAAGACCACGACCCTACGGGCAGTCAGCGGCGTGGTGCGGCCCACAGGCGGCAGCATTCGCCTGGGCGGGCAGAACATCACCCGCGCCACACCCTCGCAGATCGTGGGCCTGGGGCTGGGCCACGTTCCAGAAGGCCGCGAACTGTTCGGCCTGATGACCGTGCGCGAGAATCTGGAACTGGGCGCGGCCATGCGCCCCGAAGCCCGCGCAAAGGCGGCGCAGACACTGGAATACGTCTACTCGCTGTTTCCGCGTTTGGCCGAACGCGCCGGGCAACTGGCCGGCACCCTGTCGGGCGGTGAGCAGCAGATGGTGGCGGTGGGCCGCGCCCTGATGGGCTGTCCCAGCGTGCTGGTGGTGGACGAGCCCAGCCTGGGCCTCTCTCCCTTGATGACCCAGACCGTATTCGGGGCATTGAAAGCCGTCCATGCCGAGGGCGTCAGTGTGCTGCTGGTGGAACAGAACGTGGGCCTGAGCCTCAAGCTGGCCCAGCGCGCCTACGTGCTGGAAAATGGCGAGGTGGTCAAGGAGGGCACGGGTACGGCGCTACTGGCCGATCCCGGCGTGCGGGAAGCGTATCTGGCGCTGTAAGGGAGGGGGTTGAGCGGAGGTTGGGCCACGGCTTGCCGACCTGAAACCTTGAACCTTCTAGCTGTCAGACCCAAGCAGCACGGCCTTGCTAGCATCTGGGCATGACCCTCAACTGGCGTGACCTGACCTCGCGGCGGCGGGCGCGGGTGCCAGCGGTTCGCGGCGCGCTGCCCCGGCCCCGCCTGCAAACGGTAATGGACGCGGCGCGCGTGCTGTTGCTGGTAGCCCCGGCTGGCTACGGCAAGACCACCGCGCTGGCCGCGAGCCTGGCGAGCGGAACGCACGCGTGGCTGACCCTGGACGCCGACGACGCCGATCCACAGGTGCTGGCCGCTGGGCTGGCGCTGGCCGCCGAGAGCCTGCCGGGGGGCGCGGTGGTGGCCGAAATGCTGGATGCCGGAGCCGCTCCCCGCCGCGTTGCGGCCCGCGTGGCTGATCTGCTGGACGCCTGCGGCGGCCTGCTGGTGCTGGACGAGGCGCAGCATCTGGGTGGCGAGACAGGGAGCGGCGGGACGACGGGAGATGTGCTCCGCGAGTTGCTGGGCGGAGGCCTCCCGGGCACCACCGCCGGGCGACTGGCGCTACTGTCACGCGTGCCACTGGCCCTCCCCGAACTGGCCCGGCTGGACGCGGCGGGCGAGGTCACCCGACTGGGCACCCCGGAACTCGCCTTCACCCGGCAGGAAGTGGGCGAGCTGCTGCGCGCCGGAGGCCTCGATCCCACCGACGCGGAGGTGCGGCTGGCCCACACGGTCACCGAGGGCTGGCCCATCGCGGTGCGCTTTCTGGCGCAGGCGGCGGTGCAGGGCCGGGTTCAACTGGCCGATTTGGCCGATCTGGACGGCGGCGAGGCGCAGCTGGGGACCCTCTTTTCCTATCTGGCTTCCGAGGTGCTGGGGCCGCTGGATTCCGCCCTGCGCGCGGTGCTGACGCGCGGCAGCCTCTTTGAGGAGCTGACCGCCGAGCTGGCCCGTGAGGTCCTGGGCGAGCCCGACGGCGCGGCGCTGCTGGAGGCGCTGGCGAAGGGCGGCACTTTCCTGACCCGCTCGGAGCAGCTGACCGGTTCAGAGGGTGTGGTCTACCGCGCCCATCCGCTGCTGCGCGCCCATCTGCGCGGCGGACTGACTGGCGCCGAGATTCAAGCGCTGGCCGCGCGCGGGGCGGCGTATTTCGAGCGCACCGGACGGCCCCGTCGGGCGCTGGCGGCGAACCTGCTGTCAGGAGACGTGGCGCGGGCAGCGGCGCTGCTCTCGGTGCACGGCGCGGGCTGGCTGGCGCAGGGTCGGGCCGGGCTGATCGAGCGCAGCCTGGGGCGCCTGCCCCGCGCGGTTTGGACCCCCGAACTACACGCGCTGGCCGGGGACGCCCTACGTCTCTCTTCCCGTTACGGCGAAGCCCTGGCCGAGTACGAACAGGCCACGTCCCTGCTGCGAGCGCTGGGACAGGTGCAGGTGGCGCTGGACACTGTGCAGCCGGACGCCGCCTGGGACGCGCTGACGCTGGCGGACTCGCTTGCTCCGGGCCTGCCACTCGTGCAACGCATGCGCGCCGAGAACCTGCTCAACGCTGGGCGATTGCCTGAAGCGCTGGCACTGGCTCCGGATTTGCGCGACGGCGCACGCGCGGCCCTGCGTTCCGGCGATCTGCAGCGGGCGCTGGAACTGGCGCTGGCGGCGGCCCGTGGCGAGGCGGGCGGCGCGCGGGCGGCCCAGAACCACCGCGAGGGCCTGCTGCTGGCGGCGTTCGTGTACGCGCTGCGCGGCGAAAGCGCTCTGGCCGCCGAACACGCCCGTGCCGGTCTGGCCGAGGGCGAGCGTCTGGAAAGCCCTTTCGTGCGTTCGCTGGCGCTGGCGCGACTGGGGCACGCCCACATGGCAGCGGGAGACCTGGACGCTGCGCGGGCCTCCTACGATCACGCGCTCAGCCTGGCCCAACCCATCTCGGGGCGGCTGCGCGTCGAGCCGCTGATGGGTCTGGCGGCGCTGGCAGGCCGGGCCGGAGACGCGGCGCGGGCGGCGGCGCTGAAGACCGAGGCACTCTCCCAGACGGGGGGCGACGGCTATATGGCTGGACTGCTGCATCTGGCGGCGGCCCTGGGTAATCAGGTGGCGGGCGCCGCAGACGGGACCGGTCTGGATGCAGCCAGTGCAGCATTCCAAACCTGCGGCGACGCCTTCGGACTGGCCTGCGTCGCGCTGGCACGATTTGCAGCTGAGAGCGGCGAGGCGGAAACTGCGGCCCAGGCGGCGGCAACCTACCCTTTCCTGCTGGCCCGGCGCGGCCTGTTCTCACCCGTGGATAGCGCGTCCGGTCGAGCGCGTCTGCTGGCACGGCTGGCGCAGGCGCAGCCTGAATATCAAACTGCCCTGACCCCCATCGCCCACGCGCTGGGCTACCCAGCACTCCCCCACCTCGATCAGACGCCGGGCTTCAACGTCCGGATCGCCGTGCTGGCCCGCGTGTCGGTCACACGCAGCCACGAGACTCGGGTGCGCGAGTGGGGCAGGGCGAGGGCGCGTGATCTGCTCTCGCTCCTCGCGGTTCATGACGGCGGTCTGGCGCGCGAGGCTGCCCAGGAGGCGCTGTTTGCCGGGGCCGATCCCGGCGTGGGCGAGCGCAACTTCCGCGTCACCCTGCACGCGCTGGGGCAGGTGCTGGAGGAGGGCGCAGCCAGCGGGGTGTTTCTGGAACGCGGCGACTGGATTCGCCTGCGGCCTGGCCCCGATCTGCACGTCGATCTGCAGGCCGCCCGCACGCTGCTGGACACCCAGCCCGGAGAGGCCGGACGCCTGGACGGGCTGCTGGCCCTGCCGAGCCGGGTGGCCGACTCCGACCTGAATGACGTGCAGAACGAGGCTCAGCGTTACGCAGCCCGGCTGCCCGACGCCCTGGCCGCCGAGGCGGAATTTGCCCTGAATGTCGGAGAGATCGGGAATGCCATTCGTGCCGCCGAACGAGCCCTGGCCCTGGACGCGGCCCACGAGAGCGCCGCCCACGCCCTGATGCGTGCCTGGCACGCGCGCGGCAACGCTGCCGCCGCGCGCCGCGTCTACGAACAACTCCGCAGCGCCCTGGACGAGCTGGACCTGGAACCGCTGGCGCAGACGCGGGCACTGGGGGAACGGAGCCGGGAGTCAGCCATGCGTGTCAGCGAGGAGCTGACTGGCTAGAAAGCCCTTGCCCCGGCCCACAGTCAGGGGCCGTAAGCTCCCATCACTTTAGAAGCAACGGGCAGTTATCGTTTCCCGCACAGCCTAGCCTCTGGATTCCGAACGCCCCAGTAACGCCCCTGGCCTACACTCCGGGCCATGACAACCTCATCGGAACACAGAACGGCGCTGATCACGGGCGGCACGGGCGGCATCGGCCTCGCCGTCGCGCGCCGGTTTCGGGATGATGGCCTGCGGGTGGCCGTTCTCGATCTGGATCGGCCTGAAAGCCGGGAGATCGCTGCCCAGCACGACCTGACGTTCATCGGGGCGGATCTGGGTCGGCGTGAGGACTGCCGCCGCGCCGTGGATGAGACAGTGGCCACGCTGGGCCGGCTGGACGTCCTGGTCAACAACGCGGGCTTCCAGCACATCGCCCCGGTGGCCGACTTCCCCGAGGACACCTGGGACGCCATGCTGCGCGTGATGCTGACCGCACCGTTCCTGCTGTCCAAATACGCCTGGCCCTACCTGACGAGTGGCGGTCAGGGCCGCATCATCAACATCTCCAGCATTCACGGCCACGTCGCCAGCCCGTTTAAAAGCGCGTATGTCAGTGCCAAGCACGGGCTCATTGGCCTGACGCGCACGGCGGCGCTGGAGGCAGGCGAGCAGGGCCTGACCGTCAATGCCATCTGCCCCGGCTACGTGCGGACACCGCTGGTCACGGGCCAGATGGCCGATCAGGCACGCACGCGCGGCATCAGTATCGAGGAGGTTGAGGGCCGGGTGATGCTGGAGGGTGCGGCCATCAAGCGATTGCTGAATCCCGAGGACATCGCCGCTCTGGCCAGCTATGTCGCCAGCCCTGCCGCCTGGGGCATGACGGGAGCGGTGCTGGACATTGACCTGGGCTGGACCGCCCGGTAGGCAGAGGCCCGGATGTCGGCCTGCACCCAGGTCCCCTGGCTCATGGCCTGAGCTGTTAGCGACGCAGTCACCCGGTGTCGCCGCAGCACAGACGGACAACAAATGGCTGCCGGCAGACACAGTCGCAGGCCGACAGCCGCCTCTACTTCGGCTGGCTGCTCAGCACGATCACGTACGCCGTGCCGCGCGAACCCCGCACCAGGCTTACCCCGGCGTGGGTGTAGCGCCGCTCGGTCATCCAGTAACAATGGACCGGACTGCTCAGCCACCAGAGCATGGCAGCCTCTGTATTGAGGCCCGAACCCATGTACACGATCTCGGTAACGCTGGTGGCGTGAACACCGGTGCTGGCCGCCCGGACGCGGGGGGTGCTGCCGTTTTGCCCGCTGTGGGTCACGCGCCCGGAAGCGCTCATGTATCCGGCCTGCAGGCGGGCAGCCTGGGCGTGGGGGGCGCTAAAGCTCAAGGCACCCGCCACGGGACGTCGCCCGCTGCCCGGACAGCTCACGCCCTGCGCCCTGACCTGATTCAGCCGGGCCAGCAGTTGCGCTTCGGGGCTGGCCTGGGCCTGGGTGGCGGACGTGGCCAGCAGGGGTGTCAGGGCGGCGACGAGCAGCAACGCGCGTTTGACCATCTGCGGAGCATATCGCAACAGGAATCCGGCTCACCGCTTGCAGGGTGAGCCGGATGGCTAGGGCTGGAGGATTACGCGGGCAGCAGGCCGCTGCGGCGCAGCAGGGCGTCCGCGTCGGGATCGCGGCCCATGAACTCGCGGTACAGCTGCGCGGGGTCCTCGCCGCCGCCCCGGCTCAGGACGCTGTCCACGAAGGCGCGGCCCGTCTCGCGGTTGAAAATCCCCTCGCTGGCGAAACGCGAGAAGGCGTCTGCGTCGAGCACCTCGGCCCACTTGTAGCTGTAATAGCCGGCCCCGTAGCCCACGGGGCTGCTGAACAGATGGCTGAAGGCGGCCACCATCGAGTAGTCGTCCGGCAGCTGGAACGGCACGAAGCGGGCCATGCTGTCGCGGGCCAGGGCCACGGGGTCGGCGTCACTGCCCGGATCGTACTCGACGTGCAACATCAGATCCGTTGCGCCGAAGGAGTACTGGCGCATGGCGGTGTTCGCGGCGCGGTAGTTGCGGGCGGCCACCATCTTGTCGAAGAGGTTCTGGGGCAGCGCCTCACCGGTCTGGTAGTGGCGGGCAAACAGATCCAGGGCCTCGCGCTCCATCACCCAGTTCTCCATGATCTGGCTGGGCAGTTCCACGAAGTCCCAGGCCACGCGCGTGCCGCTCAGCGACTTGACTGGCACGCGCGACATGGCGTGGTGCAACAGGTGGCCGAATTCGTGGAACACCGTTTCCACCTCGCGGATCGACAGCAGTGCGGGCGTGTCCTTGCCGGGAGGGGTCATATTGCCGCACATCAGCCCCAGGTGGGGGTCCACCCCTCCTTCACGTGGGCCGCCGGTGATGAAGCCGTTCATCCAGGCCCCGGCGCGCTTGGTGTCGCGAGGGAACCAGTCGGTGTAGAAGGAGGCGACGTGCGTGCCGTCCTCGGCGTGAATGTCGTAGTAGCGCACCTCCGGGTGCCAGCCGGGGGCCTGCGCCTCCTTCACCGACGCGCCGAACACGCGGCGGGTGATCTCAAACACGCCGTTGAGCACGTTGTCGAGGGGGAAGTACGGGCGCAGGGCCTCCTCATCGAAATCGTACTGGGCCTGACGCTGCTTCTCGGCCCAGTACGTTACGTCCCAGGCTTCCAGTGCGGGAGCGTCGGCTCCAGCGTGCTCACGGTAGAAGGCTTCCAGCTGCTCGTTCTCGCGCTCGTAGGCGGGACGGGTGCGGGCTTCCAGGTCGCGCTCGAAGTTCAGGGCCGTCTGTCCGCCGCCGGCCATGCGGTCCTGCAACACGTAATCGGCGAAGTTGGCAAAGCCCAGCAGGTTGGCCTTCTGACGGCGCAGCTGAAGGATCTCCTTGACCAGTGGCCGGTTGTCGCGTCCATCCTGTTTGCCCACCTGCTGCTGGGCCTCCCACAGTTCACGGCGCAACTCGCGGTCATCGGCGTAGGTCATCAGCGGCGTGGTGATCGGCTGGTGCAGGGTCAGGCGGTGGCCGTCCCTGCCATGCGCCCGGGCATCCTCGCGAGTGGCGTCCTTGACGCGCTGCGGCACGCCTGCCAGCCGGTCCCCGCCCACGTACAGCTCGTAGGCGGCGGTGGCGTCCAGCACGTTCTTGCCGAAGTCGCTGGTCACGCGGGCCAGACGGGTGTTCAGCTCCAGCAACCGCGCCTTGTCGGCTTCCTCCAGGTCTGCGCCCTCGCGCTTGAAGTTGTCAATGGTCAGTTTGAGGTGCCGGGCGCGGACCGGGTCGAGCCCCCTGGCATCGTCCGTTGCGGCAAATGCCTTGAGCGCCTTCCACAGGCCCGGGTGCAGGCTGAGATTGGTGTAGAACTCGCTGGTCTTGGGCAGGATCGCCAGCTTGGCCGCCGTCCACTCGGGACTGCTGACCACGCCGTCAAGGTGATGGACGATGGTGGTCACGGTGCTAAGCCGCTCCGTGAGGGTATCCAGATCGGCCATGAAGTTCTTGAACTGCCGTTCGCCGGATTCGGCCAGGCGTTCCAGTTTTTCCCGCGCCTCGGCCAGCAAGGAGTCCACAGCGCTCTCGGCATGTTCGGGCCTGATCTGATCGAAAGGTACACGGAAACCCACGTTAAGCAGCGGGTTCTCCGTCATGACGCTTGATGGATTCATGGCCCGAGTATAGACAGTGGTTTAACCCTGCCTGCACAGAAGCGGGTAGTGCGTCCAGTCATCGCGACCTCATGTGCGTCCCGGGGCGGCAGCACTCTTTTCCGGCTTTTTCCTGTCCAGCAGCGGCGCAAGCTGTGCATCGAAGCGTGACAGCACCGGCCCCAGGATGGCAGTCAGCAGAACGTAAACGGCGGCCAGCGGGCCCAGGCTGGGGGCCAGGCTCAGCCCCAGCCCAGCGATCAGAATGCTGAACTCGCCGCGCGGAATCAGGGTGGTTCCGGCGCGAAAGCGTCCGCGAATCTGCACGCCTGCGCGGGCTGCGCCGATCCAGCCCACCGCGAATTTGGTGGCCCCGGTGACAACGGTCAGAAGGAGGGCAGGCAGCAGCACACCCGGCACCTCGGACAGATTCAGCTGCAAGCCGAAGAACACGAAGAACACGGCGGCAAACAGATCGCGCAGCGGCTCGACCTGTCGCCGCGCCCGCTCAGCCACCTCACCAGACAGAGCGATACCCACCAGAAACGCGCCGATGGCCGCGCTGACCTTGAGTTGATCCGCCACGCCCGCCACCACCAGCACCAGGCCCAGTACGCCCAGCAGCAGGGCTTCATCGCTGGGAACATTCATCACGCGGCTCAGAACATGGCCGTAACGCAGCGCCAGAAAGAAGGCCAGCCCGAAAGCCGCCAGCGCCACCAGCAGGTTCACACCCACCGCCACCAGTGTCCCGCCGATCAGCAGCGCGGCCACCACCGGCAGGTAGGCGGCCATCACCACGTCCTCGATCACGCAGACGGCCAGGATCAGCGGGGTCTCGCGATTGCCCAGCCGCCCGAAGTCGCGCAGGATCTTGCTGGCGATTCCGCTGGAGGTCAGGTAGGTCACGCCGCCCAGTAACACGGCGGCCAAGGGTGTGAACCCCAGCAGGACACCCGCGATCAGACCCGGCGTGAAATTGAGGGCCAAATCAATGAGGCCGATCTGGCCATTGGCCTTGAGGTTGCCGCTAAGCTCCTCGCTGGTGTATTCCAGCCCCAGCGTAAAGAGCAGCAGCACCGCTCCGATCTCCGCGCCGGTGTGGATGAATTCTTCGGGTGCGTTGCCCAGTGACATGAACGCACCTAGAGCGATCCCCGCGAGCAGATATAGCGGGATGGGCGTGATGCCCAGCCGCCCGGCAGCGCGGCCCACCAGGGCCAGCAACATGATCACGCCGCCCAGTTCCAGAAAAAGTTGGCCGAGTTCCACGTCTCACCTCCCAGGGTGTCCAGGAGGCTGATTTACAGGGTCTTGACCAATTCCTTCTCGTCCTGCTCTCCGTTCAGCAGCCGGGCCGCGCGCACCACCCCGCCAGCTGTGCCGACCACCACCACCGTGTCCCCGGCGCGCAGGATGAACTCCGGCCCCGGCGCAGGAATGGCTCCGCCGCCACGGATGATCGCCACGATGCTGGCCCCGGTGCGCGTGCGCAACATGGTGCTGCCCAGCGGCTGGCCGTCAAACGGCGTTGTGGCCGCCAGCGGCAGCCAGTCCATCGCCAGACCCTCGATATCCTGCATGCTCTGGGCCAGACGGCGGGTCACAGTGCTGCCACCCATCAGGTCCGAGACCACTTCCGCCTCGTCCTCAGCCAGCACGATGCTCTGGGCACAGGCGTCGGGATCTTCTTTCAGGGAGACGAACAGCTCACGGCGGCCGTCGCGGTGCGTGATCACACCCACGCGTTTGCCGAAGCGCCCGTCGAAGTCATAGCGCACGCCCACGCCGGGCAAGGGGGTTTCGTCCAGCTTCACCATGCCTTCAGGATAGGGCTTTACGGGGCGCTGGATTGAGGGACGGTACGGAGTGCCGTGGGGCCGCATGCCAAGCTGTGTCGTCCGCGCTTCTCAATAGCCCCGGTGGGTCACCCGGCCGCCCGACTCTTCAAGCCACTCGGTCACCGCGCCCACCGCTGCCTTGACTCCTGGCGTGATGATCGGGCCACCGAACCTGGCCAGACGCACCAGATGGCTGCCGTCCTCGCGCGCCGTGATGCCGACCAGCACTTCTTGGGTCAGCTCGCCCTCGACGACGTGCGCCAGCGCCACCCAGCCGTCGCGGCGCAGGCTGGCATACAGGTCCAGCAGGATGACGGTCCAGTCCCCCCCACGAGCCGTCCGCTTCTGAAAGGGCTGGCCGGGGGTAGCGGGCGTAAACTCTGCGGGCAGGGTCAGAATGGCGTGTGGCACTTGTTCAGGGTCCTCCGGATAGGGACGGACGTCGCCGTGGGGAACGTCCGGGTGGGCGGTGGGCGTGAAGCGGGCGTGCTGGGCGCTGAGGCCCAGATCCCGCCACTTGAGGGCGTACTTGGTTTCCAGCGCGGCGGGCGGCGGCCCGGTCAACTCCACATGCATCACGCCGCTGTCCCGCGCGGCCTGACACGCGAAGTCGAAATACTCGTCGTGATCGGTGGTCAGCAGCACCGCGCCGCCGGGCTTGAGACGTGAGGCGGCCAGCTGGAAGAAGGGCGCGCGCAGCAGGCGGTGCTCCAGGTGGCCTGCCTTGGGCCAGGGATCGGGAAAGTTGACGACGATGGTGTCCAGGCCACCCCGCGGCACCACCTCGCGCAGCAGCACGTCGGCGGGCAGCTTGGTCAGGATGGCGTTGTTTAGGCCCGCGCTCTTCAGGCGACGCTGGGCCTTGAGGAGCGAGACGCCCGACAGTTCCACCCCCAGGTAATTCGGCGGCTCAGCGAACATAGCGGCGTGGTGCGGCCAGAAACGCCCATCCCCAAACCCGATCTCAAGTACCCAGGGACGCCCGGCAGTCTGCGGGTACAGGCGGGGGGTCGCGTCAGGAAAATGAAAGTCGCTGAGGGAAAAGATCATGGAATCACCACGCCCATATCCAGCAGTTCGGCGGCAAGGCGGGCGGCGTCCTGCAGCACACTGTGATACGAGCAGTCGCCGGGCCGCACCCGGCCCACGGCGCGCACGCGGTCAAAGCGGGTCAGGCGAAAGCCGTCCAGCTCACCGGGCGCGGGCGTCAGGAAGCGTACATCGTAGGGCGGCGCACCCTCCACCGCCGCCGCCGTGGCCTCCGCACCGACTAAAAACACGCCCGAGCGGGCCAGATCGTCGGCCAGAAAGTCGTAGGCCACCTCGGACAGTCGCCCGGCCTCCTCCATGCTGTCGCCGATCAGCAGGCGGCCTTTGAGGAAGGCGCCCACGGCCAGAATGACCTGACCGGCGTGTAGTTCTGGTCCCTCCCAGGTGGACAGCACGACATCGGCCTCACGCTCGTCCAGTTCGGTCACTGTGCTCTGCAGCAGGTGAATGCCAGCTGTGCCCTCGATCTGCGCCTTGAGCTGGCGGTGAAAGCTCCAGCCGTCAGTATCGGGCGCGAGGCGGTCGCGGATTTCAGCAAAGACACTTCCAGCCGGAAAATCAGCGCCGTCAATCGTCGGCGCGTACAGGTTGCCCAGGTGGTCCAGGGCCTGCGAAACCAGCAGCACGTCCGCGCCCGCCTGGGCCAGCCGCCACGCCAGCTCGGTTCCGGCCAGGCCTGCGCCCACCACCGCCACGTCATACAGGTGTCCCGGCTGCGGCTGGCTGCGGGGGGTATGGGGTCCAAACATCACGGGACGGAGTGTAGCAACTGGGCTGCGGCACCGGCGAGAACACCAATGGCATGACACCCGGCCTCCAGCTACGCCCGCCCCGCGCTACAGTGGCCCCACTATGTCCGAGTCCATCAGCATCAAGCAGACCATCGTGGTCCGGTCCCGCCCAGACGTGCTCTACCGCCTGGCGCTGGAACCGCGCCGCCGCGTCAAATGGGATCCCAATCTGGCCAAAGCAGAGTACGAGGGCGGCGAGAGCCGCCTGACCAACAACGCCCTGGTGCGCTTCAAATTTGCCCGCAAGCTGCTGGGTCTGAGTTTCACGGCCAAATACGGTCAGTTGCAGGCCCCGCAGCGTGGCGGCTGGGAAAGCGTGCGGCATGTGGGGCCGCTGGAAAAACTGACCCAGGGCTGGCAGTTCAAGCCCATGCCGGGCGGCACCGAGGTCACGCTGACCGTGAACGGACGGATCCGCTACAAGTGGATCAGAACGCCCGTGGAGCGCGTCCTGAACAATATGGTGATCACCACCCTGGTGCAGTTGCAACGCACCGTGGACGCCCAGGGCGCGCAGCTGATGGAGGACATGGGCCGCGAGATGCAGGAAAAACAGAAGGCAGAGGCCAAAGCGGCGAAGGAGGCTGCGAAAGCCGCCAAGCGCAAGAAGAAATAGTGGCGGAAGACGGAGAGCCTCTGGCAACCTAGCGAGGTTTCAGATTCGCACTTCGAAAAGGGGTCTGACAGGTGCGAAGCGGACGGCTCTCCTCGTTCTGCGGAAGAGTCGCGTTTCTAGCAGCTGCCGATGGCTGACACTGCTGCCCAAGTGCCGATCAACATAGGTTTTTCGGCAGAGTCCAGCATGGCGTGGCATAGCTTCAAGAGGAAGCTACCGTTCCCGCACTCGCTTCCGTACCAACGCGACCTGATCGGAGGGCATGGGCAGCTGTGCTGGCGAGACATTGTCGGCAATCCCAGTGAACGCGTCTGAAGTCGGCGTCGGCGGCGGGACGAATCATGCCCCACTTTCTCCCTGGCCGTTATTCGCCGTCCACCGAGAGCAATAACACACTCCCCTCTTTGGTGTCGAAGGCCGTCCAGGGTTCATCGCCTGTCACGCGGTAACCCTCTCCAGGGCGCAGGCGCACAAAATTGCTGAGGGGAAGATCGATCACCGCCTCGCCGCTCAAACAGATCAGCCAGCCGGTCACAGAGTCACCGACCACTTTGCCGTTTAAATTAATCACCCGCAGTTCGCCGCCGGGCAGACCCACCCATTGACCCGGCGCACTTTGCCCCAGACGGGTCAGGTGCAGGGCCTGGGGAACGGCAACCTTCTCGCGGGCCATTCCCTTACTCTCCGCGCGCCGCCTGGTTGAGCTTCTTGCTGGCCTGCAGCGCCATGCCCTTGGCCTTTTTCACATCCAGCCCCAGTTCGGGAGCCACGTCATCCACCTTGCGGCCCTGTTCGCGGGTGGCGGTCACGAGCTGCCGTTCCTGCACCGAGAGGACGCCGATGTGTGGCTTGAGCTGCGCCCAGGTGAAGGTGGATTTGGCTGGAGCCTTCGCGGCAGCCTTCTTCGTGGTTTTCGACGCTGGCGTTTTGGTGGCTGTTTTCCTGGCTGGAGCCTTCTTGGCGGCAGTTTTCTTGGCGGTTGTGGGTTTGGCCGCCGCTTTGCGGGGTTTACCTGCTTTGCCTTTCGGCTCCTTGCCGCGCTCCTCCAGAATCTCCAGCGCACGTTCGGCGGTCAGCGTGGTCTCCGATTCCCCCTTGCGGAGGGTGGCGTTGCGCTCGCCGTCGGTCAGGTAGGGGCCGAAGCGCCCGGACTTGAGGACAATATCGGCGCGGCCCTCGTACTTGTAGGTGCTCAGGGGCGGCGCCGGTGTACGGCCCCTGCCGAAGCGCGGCTGCTTGAACAAGGCCTCGGCCTCGGGCAGCGTCACCGTGAACAGTTCCTCGTGGTTGGTCAGGCTGCGGCTGTCGTTTCCGCGCTTGAGGTACGGGCCATACTTGCCGTTCAGTGCCCAGACCTCCTCACCCTCAGAGGTGCCCACCAGACGCGGCAGGCTGAGCAGCTTCAGGGCGCGCGGCAGGCTGAGGGTTGACAGATCGTCGGTGGGAAACAGGCTGGCGGTGCGAATCGGCGGGTTCTCCGCGCCCAGCGTGACGTAGGGACCGTACCGTCCGGCGCGGGCCACCACTGGCTGCCCCGTCTCCTCGTCCACGCCCAGGGGGCGGTCCCCGCTGGGACGGCTCATGATTTCCTCAGCCTTCTCGGCAGTCAGCTCATCGGGCGCGAGATCCTCAGGCAGGTTGGCCTTGTCGTCACCGCGCTGCATGTAGGGGCCATACCGGCCCACCCGAACCTCGATGCCGCTGCCCTCCAGGCGAGGGACGGCGATGGTGGCGATGCCGCGCGCGTCGATCTCACCCATCTGCCGGTCAATCAGGGGGCGCAGCGCCATGCCCTGACCGTTGTCACCCAGGTAGAAGCGCTTCAGGTACGGCACCCGCTGGGCACGGCCCCCGGCAATGTCGTCCAGATCCTCCTCCATCCGGGCGGTGAAATCGTAATCCACCAGATTCCCGAAGTGGTGTTCCAGCAGCGCAGAAGTGGCAAAGGCCGTCCAACTGGGCACCAGCGCCTGCCCCTTCTTGGCGGCGTATCCCCGGTCCTGGATGGTCCCCAGGATGCTGGCGTAGGTGCTGGGGCGGCCAATGCCCGCGCCTTCGAGGGCCTGCACCAGGCTGGCCTCGGTGTAGCGGGCAGGCGGCTGGGTTTCATGCCCTTCAGGCTTCACGGTCTCGGCGGTCACGCGCTGGCCTTCCTTCAGTGGGGGCAGCGGCGTTTCGCGGTCTTCCAGCGCCGCGCTCGGATCGTCGCTGCCCTCCACGTAGGCGCGCAGAAAGCCGGGAAAGTCGATGGTGCGGCCCGAGGCGCTCAGCCCCACCTCCTCACCCGTCCTGGCCTTACCGCCCAGACGCACGCGCAGGCTGCGGCCCCGCGCGTCGGCCATCTGACAAGCCACCGTGCGCTTCCAGATCAGGTCATACAGACGCCATTCGTCGCCGCCCAGCTCACCGCGGAGTGAATCCGGCGTGCGGAAGCTGCTGCCCGCTGGGCGGATCGCCTCGTGCGCTTCCTGGGCATTCTTGGCCTTCTTGGCATACACGCGTGGCTGCGGCGACAGGTAGGGCTGACCGTACATCTGCGAGACCTGCGTGCGTGCGGCAGTTACGGCCTCTGCCGAGAGGTTGGTGCTGTCCGTCCGCATATAGGTGATGTAGCCGCCCTCGTACAGTCGCTGGGCGGCGCGCATGGTGCGGGTGGCGGCGAACCCCAGCTTGCGACTGCCCTCCTGCTGAAGGGTGGAGGTAATAAATGGCGGATAGGGGCGCTGCGTGAAGGGCTTCTCCTCTGCGGAGATTACCGTCAGCGTCCCTCCGGTGAGGCCCTCGGCCAGGGCACGGGCCTCGGCCTCAGACAGCGTACGGACGTTCGCATCGGGCTTGAGTCTGCCGGTCAGGGGGTCAAAATCCTTGCCCACCGCCAGCTTCTGGCCCGCCACGTCGGTCAGGCGCGCGGGGAAGGTGGCGTTCTCCACCGTGCGGCCAGTCACCAGCAGGTCCCACCAAGAGCCGCTCACGAAACGCATTCGCTCGCGCTCGCGCTCCACCAGCATGCGCGTCGCCACGCTCTGCACGCGGCCCGCCGACAGCTTGGGCGCCACCTTCTTCCACAGCACCGGGCTGACCTCGTAACCGTACAGGCGGTCCAGCGCGCGGCGGGCCTCCTGTGCCTCGACCAGATTGGTGTCGATCTGGCGCGGCGTAGCAATTGCCGCCTGGATCGCATCTTTCGTGATTTCGTGGAAGACCATACGCTTGACCGGTACTTTCGGCTTCAGCTCCTGGTAGAGGTGCCACGCGATGCTCTCGCCCTCACGGTCATCGTCTGTTGCCAGAATGATCTCGTCGGCGTCGGCGGCCAATTTCCTCAGCTTGGCGACATGCTGCCTCTTCTCAGGCGACACCACATAGAGGGGCTGGAAGTCGTTCTCAATGTCCAGTCCCAGGCGCGCCCAGGCCAGGCCCTTGTATTTTTCGGGAATATCCGCCGCACTCTTGGGCAGGTCGCGGATATGCCCGATCGAAGATTCCACCGCGTACCCTTTTCCCAGGTACTTCTCGATGGTGCGGGCTTTGGCGGGGGATTCGACGATTACGAGGGTCTTGGACATAGGGGGCTACTCTCCTGGGGCGCTCTTTTCCGGGACGGCCAGATCCGGCGAGGTCACCGTAACCTGACATTTGAAAGGCAGGCCCGAGGGTAGCACGGCCTCTGAACTGCTTTCGGGAGATAGGGCGCAAAAGACACGTTGTCAACAGGGGCAGATGAGGCCCGTGACACTGGTTAGACCTGAGAGCCACGGTGACACCTTAAATTTTTCTTCATGCTACGCTGCCGGTCATGCACTCCAGAGGGTCCACCCTCACTCTTCTTCCACTGGTCATCCTGGCCCTGCTGGCCATCGTTTTTCTGGCGCTGCCTAACCTGCGAGTGCCCAATGCCGAGCGTCCGTACAGCACGCTGATTGTGCTGGGTGCGGCGCAGTACGCGGGGCGGCCCAGTCCAGCCTTCCAGCGGCGGCTGAACCACGCGCTGGCGCTGTACCGGGGCGGCGGCGTGCAACAGATCGTGGTGACGGGCGGGCGGCGCCCCAACGATCCGTTCAGCGAGGGCGAGGTTGGAACGGCCTATCTGAATCAACACGGTGTCCCGGCAACCGCCCTGCTGGCAGAGACCCGCAGCCGCACCACCATCGAGAACCTGCGCTACGCCCGGACCATGCTGCTGCCCCACACGCCGATCACGCTCGTGACCGACGAGGCCCACGCCCCGCGCGCCCTGGCCCTGGCACGGGCAATCGGCCTCGAGGCCAACGTGAGCGCCAGTCCCCTGAGCGCCAACGTCAACCGCAGTTACCTGCTGCGCGAGAAAGTGGCGCTGGTGGCCTACGCCCTGATTGGTATTCGACTGTAACGCCTTCCGATTGCACCCAAACCGGGATCCGTGCGAGGCTGCCTGTGGCTCAGCGCCGCAGTCTGCGCAGCAGGCCCCCCATCTCCGGCATTCTCAGGAGCAACGCGCCCAGCAGGTAGGCGGCCAGACCCGCGCCGCCCGCCACGCTCAGGCCGATAAGCCCAGGGATGATAAAGCCGGGCGCAGGAATAAAGGGCACGAAACGCAGGGCCAGCCACGCCACCAGACCCGTGATCACGGACAGCGGTAAGACCCGTACCAGATGCGCCGCGACTTCGCGGCCCGGAAAGCCCAGGGCACGGCGGTACAGCCACGCCAGCGCCCCGGCCATCAGAATGCCGCTGAGCGCCGTGCTCACGCCAAAACCCAGTAGCCCCAGCGGCGGCACCACCAGGCGGTAAAGCCCCACCTCTACCACGAAACCCACGGCGCTGACGGTCACGGCCTCCATCGTGCGTTCGCGGGCGTAAAAGGTCCGCAGCAACACGGTGACGATGGCCCAGGGCACCAGGGCCAGACTCCACCCGGTCAGAATGTCGCTGGCCGCTTCGAAACGCGCCACGTTGTAGTCGCGTGAGATGTTGACGATGCTGACCGCATAGGGCGCCAGGACCACCAGAAGCGCGCTCATGGGCGCCGCCAGGAAGGTGGTGGTGCGGATTCCCTGAACGGTCAGCGCCTTGAAGGCAGTCCAGTGACGGGCCGCCGCGTGTTCGGAAAAGCGTGGGAACAGGGCGAGCGCGGGTGAAACCACCAGCAGACCGTTGACCGTGGTAAAGAGGGTCTCGGCGTAAAAGTAGCCAGCCTGGGTGCCCGGCTGGAACCGCCCCGCATCGCTGAGCAGTCGCGTCACGTACAGGTTCAGAAATTGCCTTGCTCCGGCTGTCAAGGTAAACGGAGCCATCTGCCGCAACACCCGCAGCAGCGCCGGGTTGGGCTTCAGACTCGGCGTGGGCAGCAGCCCGAAGCGGGTCAGCGCGGGCAGCTGAACCACCAGTTGCGCCAGCCCGCCGATCAACCAGCCAAAGGCCAGCCAGGTGGCCGTGTTGGGCAGGATGAACAGCGCCGCAATGCTGGCCAGATTAAAGGCCACCGGCGCAAAACTGCTCTCGCGAAAGTGCTCGTCGGCGTTCAACAGGCCCATGGCGATACTGGACAGGCTGATCAGCATCAGAAAAGGCATGACCAGTTGCGTCATATACACGGCCACGGCGCGGTCCACGTTGGGCGTTTCGGCAATCAGCAGGTCAACGATGAATGGCGCGGCCAGAATGCCCAAGGCCATCAGCAGCAGGTTGACTGCGATCAGCACACCGCTGAAGGTCTGGGCCAGGTCTCTTCTCCCAGCGGCATCCAGAGATTTGTAGGTAGGAATAAAAGAATTGACCAGCGCGCCCTCGGCCAGCAGTTCGCGCAGCAGGTTGGGAACCTTGACAGCGACCAGAAAGGCGTCCAGCAAGGTATTGCCGAACAACCCCATGATCTGCGTCCGCACAATGCCCGACAGCCGCGAACCCAACGTGCCCAGCATGACGATCAGGGTGTTGGCCCGCAGCGATTTGCGCGGCAGCGGAGCGGGACGGGCGGGGCCTTTTTGCGATTCGGGGGGATCAGGGGCGGCGGGTGGAACGGTCACGCGGCCAACTGTAGTGGATTGGGGTGGCAGGAATGGGGAGTCGGGTGGGAGCTGGGCAAAACCGGAAGCTCCCCAGTGGCCTTTACGCCTCGCCCACCTCCGCCACTCCGTCGGTGCCGACGCGTAACTTCGCCTCTCCGAAGTGCACGTTCAGCACCAGTCCCCGCAGGTAGTCGCAAAGGTGGGGGGGAAGATCCTGCACCGTGAAGGGCTGACGTGGCGCAGCTACCAGGCGGTAAATCCCCGCCTGTTCCGGCACACGATCATAGACATAGGCGCCCCGGCGCTGAGGAGGGGTCAGGTGTTCGTCGAAGCCACCCGCCGGAGCGTTGGGCGGCTCGGCTTCAGGGCGGGTGTCGATCCAGACGTGCAGGGCTTCAAGCAGTTCCTCGGAAGCCAGGGCCGCCTCCGGAACCTGGGTGTCGCCCGCCGCCATGAACTGCGCGACATGGCCGCGCATGTCGGCGGCGAACCAGTCGAACTCCACACCCAGCAGTTCCTCTCGGGTGATGACGGTATGGGCCCCTGTCTTTCCAGGATCAGTCTCCCCCACCCCTACTTGCCCCCCAGCGCCTCGGTGACCACCTCGCGGGCCTCCTCCATCACCTGTTTCAAATGCTCCGCACCCTTGAAGCTCTCGGCGTAGATCTTGTACACGTTCTCGGTGCCGCTGGGCCGGGCGGCGAACCACGCCTCGGCGGTGGTCACCTTCAGGCCGCCGATGGGCGCGTCGTTGCCGGGAGCGCGGGTCAGTCGCGCGGTGATCGGATCGCCGGCCAGAGTCTGCGCCTTCACGTCCTCCGGTGAGAGGTTGCCCAGAATCTTTTTCTGCTCGGGCGTGGCAGGCGCGTCCTGGCGGTCATAGGCGGTCGCGCCGTATTTCTCGGTCAGGTCGGCAAAGCGCTGGCTGGGCGTTTTGCCCGTCTTGGCCGTCATCTCGGCTGCCAGCAGGCCGGGAATCACGCCGTCTTTATCGGTGCTCCAGGCTCCGCCATCCCGGCGCAGGAAGCTGGCCCCGGCGGATTCCTCGCCACCGAAGCCCAGATCGCCGGTCAGCAGCCCGTCCACGAAATATTTGAAGCCGACCGGAACTTCCACAAGAGTGCGGCCCAGCCCCGCAGCCACGCGGTCAATCAGGGCACTGCTGACCAGCGTTTTGCCCACGCCCGCTTCCCGTCGCCAGCCGGGACGGTGCTGGAACAGGTAGTCGATCATCACGGCCAGATAATGATTCGGGTTCATCAGGCCGTCGGCCGTAACGATGCCGTGGCGGTCGGCGTCCGGGTCATTGCCCACCGCCACGTCGAAATCGTCCTTAAGACGAAGCAGCCCGGCCATCGCGTAAGGGCTGGAGCAGTCCATGCGAATCTTCCCGTCCTTGTCCACACTCATGAAGGCAAAGCGGGGATCGACGGTCCGGTTCACGATCTCGAAGTTCAGACCATACTCGGCCAGGATCGCCTCCCACACCGGCAGGCTGGCCCCACCCAGCGGATCGATGCCGACGTGTACACCGCTCTCCTTGATGGCCTCCAGGTCGATGACCTCCGGCAACTGGCGCACATATGGCGTGATGAAGTCGAACTCTTCGAGTTTGCCCATCGCGTCTTCGAGAGACAGGCGTTTCACGTCGCGCATTTCATTCTCGAGGATGGCGTTGGCGCGGGCCTGCACGGCCCCGGTCACGTCGGTGTCGGCGGGTCCGCCGCTGGGCGGGTTGTACTTGAAACCGCCGTCCTGCGGGGGATTGTGACTGGGCGTGATCACGATGCCGTCCGCCGTGCCCCCCTTGCCCGCACGGTTGTGTTCGAGGATCGCGTGGCTGATCAGCGGTGTGGCGGTCATCACACCGGGCTGCACGCAAACGCGCACGCCATTTGCGGTCAGGACCTCCAGGGCACTCATCCACGCGGGTTCGGACAGGGCGTGGGAATCCAGGCCCATGAACAGCGGTCCGCTGATGCCCGCTGCGGCACGGTGTTCTGCCACAGCCTGCGCCACCGCCAGAATGTGCGCCTCGTTGAAGGTCCCGTTCAGGCTGGTGCCCCGGTGGCCGCTGGTGCCGAAGGCCACGCGTTGCAGTGGATCGTTGACATCCGGGCGCGTTTCGTAGTAATGCGCCACCAGACGTGGAATGTTCGTCAGCAGGCTCTGAGGAGCGGGTTTTCCGGCCAGTTCGCTGAGGGTCATAGGGGGCAGTTTAACGGGCCTGTTCCAGACCGCCCGATTCCATGAGCAAAATGCCGGGAACGCTTTAAGGCGGTGTCTTCTCAAATGCCCCGCCAGCACGATCAAGCTCACGTTTTGTAAATGTTCCGATCACCCATTCGCGCGTGGGATGGGTCACAGTGGCGGCATGAAGAAAATGATGATGGCCGCCGCAGCGATAGGAATGACTGGACTTCTAGCGGGCTGTGGCTCGTCTGGCAGTGCACCTGACGGTAGCGGCAGCGCACGTATCGTGGATTTAAAGACAGAGTACGCCTCATCCCTCACTCCAACCGTCCAATATGCGGGATGCGACAGCGTCACCAATCCCAGCGATACGGCGCGTAAGTACTCAACTCAGGTGGTGGTCGAGTTCGCGGCTGTAGGTGATATCAAATCAGTGGATGTGAAGCTAAAGGGAACGAATACGAACACCTATGATTCCGCATTCAACAAAAACGTTCCTTCCGAGCAACTCAAGACGTTGCCTAACGGTAATTACCGCGTCATCTTCGATGCCAACTCGGCTACCGGGGCGTTCCTGCCTAGCAGCGTCGGCACCCAGAGCATAGTTGTAACGCCGGTCGAGCAGGACCCACGTCCTGTCAAGGCGGTCACTGGTCAAGACAAGGTACCGGGTGGCTTCTACACCGAACTGACCATCAATACCGCTACAGCTAATTTCACCATTGACAGCCGTAATCTGCGCGTCATTCCAGTTTACCGGTCATGCACCTTGCAGAACGTCGCCCAACCTCTCAAGTTGTAAACCGTTCCGATTGATTTACGCCGGGACCGTGAGGCTCCCGGCATTTTCATGAGGTGTCCTTAGCTTTGCTGAAGGTAGGGGTCACGCGGGCGTCAGCTTGGTAAGTCACATTGAGTAGTATGAAAAAGCTCTTGATGGCAGCAGTGGGACTGACGGGCGTGTTGGCGAGCTGTGGTGGGGTCGAGGTTACTATTGATCCTGGGATTATTTCCAACCCTGTACTGATAACTCCTACAAATCCAGGGACGGGAATCACTCCGGTAAGCAACTTACAACTGTTGTCATATCAAAGTGAGTACACCCTCCCGACGGCATACACCGACACGAAAACAGGTGCCACCTACGCAAAGGGCTCCTCGGTGATTTGCGACAATTTGAACACTCGTATGAGCGTGGACGTTGATTTCTCTGGCACCATCAATCGATTTGGGGTTCGGCTAGACGGCCGTGATACCCCAGCAACGGGGACGATCTTCTCTGGGCCGCTGGGTAACATTCAGTCATCGAATCCAACTCGCTTTGAGTTCACGCTGGGAAATGGAGTGGCCCCGCTCAGTCTCGGCGACAAGCTGAAAGCCCAGGCTATCGTCGTGACACCAGTCAATACGTTCACTGTCAAAGGTGCAACGTTCGTCAGCGTTCAGGCCATGAGCGCCGATGGAACGCTCAGTGAAGTGGTGGATAGCGTCCAGGCAATTCCTGTGGCGGATTGCACCCGTTGACAGTCTGACTGTTGAAAACAAACCGTCCCACATCGGGGCGGTTTGTTTATGTCCGTTTTTACGCCACCAGCGGGTGCAGTTCGCCTACACTCACCAGCGCCAGCCAGTGAAGGGCACGACTGGCGCTGACATATAGAAGGCGCCGCTCATACTCGGTGCTCTCGTCGTAAGTGTGGGCGTTGGCGCTGCTCACGATGGCCGCACTGAACTCCAGCCCCTTGGCAAGACTGACCGGGAGCACCACCAGTCCGCCCCGGAAACGGTGTTCCTGGGTGGTGATCGGCTGGGCGTCGGTGTCGTGGTCGCGCAGGGCCTCAGCCAGCCGGTCTGCGTCCACAGCACGGCGGGTCACGATGGCGATGTTGACGTGCCCGGCAGCCTGCGCGTCCTTGACCGCCTGCGCGATCAGCGGCAACTCGCCGTAGGGGGCGTCTGCCGGGGCGGTGTAGCGCTGCACCTCCGCCCCGTCGCGGTCCACACCCTGTACCTGGGCGGCGCGGTTGTAGGTGGCAGCGATGCGCGCTCCCAGTTCAGTGATCTGGCGGGTGCTACGGTAAGTGCGGCCCAATGTCAGCACCTCGGCGCCGGGCAGCACGGCCTGCACCGCCTCCCAGCTACTCGGCCCCTTGTAGCCGTGCATACCCTGGTTCAGGTCCCCCAGTGCGGTCAGGTGGCCGGGGCGCGTGGCGCGTCCCAGCAGGGCGTACAGCAGCGGCGAGTAGTCCTGCGCCTCGTCCAGCACCACGTGGTCAAAGGGTTCGAGGTTGCGCCCGTCCTGCCGCCCGATTCCCCCTGTAAAGGCTTGCACCGCCAGCATCAGCGGCAATTCGGTGGCGTCGGCGTGGGCGCGGCGTGGCGTGGGAATGCCGCTCAGTGGATCGGTACCGAGCAGAGCGATCTCGCGTTCGGTCAGCAGGCCACTCGAGCGAAGGGCTTCGGGACTGCCCAGCAGACGGCGGGCCTCGGTGACGGGGGTGGTGCTGGCGAAAACCCGCCCCAGCAGCGCCGTGATGGGCGCCGAGAGCTGGCGCAGCACGCTGGCTTCCTCATCATCGGGCACATTCAGCTGCGACAACGCCAGGTCTTCCACGGCCCGGCGGAAACCAGTCCGGTAGCCGCTCAGGGGATCGGCAGCAAACACGTCTCGCAGGATGGCGTGCAGTTCGGTGTCGGTCAGAGCGAAAGTCTGGGGCTCACGCTGGTTCAGGGCCACCTCCTCTCGCAGGGCTTGACCGCGCAGGGCGGCGTTAAAGCGATTCCACAGGTGAGTGCGGATCACGTCCAGCATCCGGGCGTCGCCCAGCAGCTTGGCGCGTCGCCACGCCAGTGCGCGGCGGGTGTTGTCGTGATCTGTCAGCAGCAGGGTCAGCGTGCGGTCGGTGACCTCCAGCTTCTCCAGACCCAGCAGCCCGATGGCCCAGCTTTCGGGGGTGGTCACATTGACGGCCCCAATGCCCAGCTCAGGCAGAATCCGCGCGGCGTACGTGGCAAGCACCCGGTTGGGCATCAGCACCATGCAGGCCTCCGCCCGCGCCTGCTGCGGCCCACGCTCAGCATTGGTCATCCACGCCAGACGGTGGAAACCAATGGTGGTCTTGCCCGAACCTGCCGCCCCCTGAATGATCACCGGGGTTCCGGCGGAGTAACGCATGGCGGTGTTCTGCTCGGGCTGCAGCGTTTCCACCACGTCGCGCATACCGGCAGTGCTGCCCTCTTCCAACCTGCGCAACAGCACTTCCTCGCGGCCCCCGGTGTCGCCGCCGGCCTCATCGTCATACAGATCGGTGACGCGGTGGAGGGTCTTGGCGGCAATGTCGAGCTGCCGTCGCCGCTTGATTACGCCCTGCCCACCCCGACGCGGCGTCCAGCCCAGAGCGTCGGAGTAGAACAGGCTGCCCACTTCGCTGTCCCAGCCCACCACGCTGTGCGGCCCCTTCACGTCGCGGAAGCCGTGCTTGCCGATGTACAGCGTCTGCTCGCGCCCGCCCACGCGCACCTTCAGACTGCCGAAATACGGGTGATGGACGTGCGGCGAAAGCATCGCCGCGTGCTCCCCGGCCTCGTCGGCCAGGATGATGCTAGTTTCCAGATCCGCTCCCATCTGGCGGTCGCGGTCTTCCCAGAAGTCGATCTGGCGCAGCATGGCGTCCACCGTGCCTTTTAAGTGCGCGGTTTCGGATTGGAAGTCGGGGTGGGAATCGTGGACAGGTGGGCGGGCAGAAGCAGGTGCAGACATCGCCGCCCAGAATACGGGGTCTGGGCGGCGCGAAAAGGGAGGTTGAGGGTTGTGCCGGATAGGGTGGGTCAGCCCCCCCCCACCAGTTCCGGCTGAGGCAGTTCGGCAATCTGCTCCCCCGCTTCGTCCAACACAAACTTGTCGATGTACGTCGAGTTCATCAGGTGCAGCGCCCCCATGTATTTCAGGCGAAACGTGACGTAACTGCCTACCTTCAATCCGGCCTCGTTGTCGCCCACATTCAGCACCAGCATGTCGCTGCTGCCGCCGATCACTTCCAGGCGCCCATCCACCGGCTCCAGGTACTGGGGGGAGATGTCCAGGTAGCCCACATCCAGAATGGCGCGGTGGCTGGTTCCCGCACTGCTCTCGCTCTCGGCGGTCACCCCAAACGGGTTCTTGCCCAGCGTGCCGGACGGCGTGGTGGGCTTCTCGGCCAGCTCGATCACCTGCGCGTGTAATTCCAGCACGTCGTCGTGCATTCCAGCGAAGGTGTCCTCGGCCACCAGATCCTGGCCGAAGAACAGCGCCTCACCGATACGGAAGTGGTTGATGGCCTGGGGCAACCCGCCCGCCATTAAGAGTGGGATGGTCACGGTAGTCCCGGCACTGACCCACTGGATGTCCACGTTGTTCTTCAACTCGATAATCTTCTTGTACAGGCCCAACTGGATTAGCTTGTCCTCGCTGGGCATCACGCCGTTCAGGCAGTTCAGGTTGGTGCCGATGCCGATGATTTTAATGTTCGGCAGCTGGAAGACCTGTTCGTAGAACTCGACAATGTCCTCCCGCAGCACGCCCTCGCGCAGATCGCCCATCTCGATCATGATGATGATCAGGTGCTGCCGGTCCTGGCGCACGGCCTCGGCGGAGATGGCGCGGATGGTCTCCAGCTCGGTGTTGAAGCTCACGTCCGCCCACGTCACCAGCTCCTCGATCAGGGCGGAGGCGGGCGGCTTGATGTACACGGTCTGCGCCTCTGGCGCCAGCTCCTTGATGGCCCGCAGGTTGCTGATGCGCGAGTCCAGCAGTTCTAGGCGGCCCAGGCGAATGACCTCGTTCAGAAACAGTTTGTGGCCGCACAGCAGCTTGGTGGTGATGCCCCAGTCGATGTGGTGTCCACCAAGCAGATTTTCAAGAAAATTGAAGTTGGCCTGCAACTTGGGGCGGTCCAGGGTCAGGTAGGCCATTGGGTCACCTCCTCAGATAAAATTGAGACGATTAGGAAAGGGGCCGAGGGCAGCGGAACGCCCTCAACGGGTCAGCCGCATTTCAAGGTATTTGTTGGTAAAGCCCAGCCGCTCGTACAGCTTTTTAGCCGGGTTGTGGGGTTCAACGTGGAGGGCGACGTTGCCCTCCACGCTCGCCAGCACCGTTTCCATCAATTGTTGGCCCAGACCGCGCCCGCGCGTCTTGCCGTGGACGGCAATGTAAACCAGGATGTTTTCAGGGATAAAGCCGCTCATGCCCGTGCGGTTGGTGATCACCGCGCCCAGGATCTTGCCGTCTTCCTCGGCATACGTAACACTGCCGCCGCGTTCCCGTGCGTAGGCAAGACACGCCTGGATGTCTTCCAAGGCGTCCCCGTACTCGTCGAGATGCGTGTGCAGGAATTCGGCCACGCGCTGGCCGTCCTCGGCGCTGAGACTGTCGGCAGCCCCTGAGCCCAGCGTGTGGTTGTTGATGTTCAGGGTTTGAGTGGTCATTCTTCCCCTCCTGTGGCCCTCAGCGTAAGGGCTGGTGTGTCATGGCCGCCCCCATCCCGCTTGAGAAACATTTGACATCGGAGGCGACGCTCTGGGGATCGGCAACACAAGAGGCCGCCCCGCAGCAACAGAGCACCTTAACGCAAATGGGCTGGCCAGTCTGCAAGTCACGGCACGGAGAAAACCCTTGGCGCCGATCTGAAGGCGTTCATAAAGCCTGGCCTGGACCACGGGATAGCAAGCAGACGCCGGCG
Organism: Deinococcus humi; assembly: GCF_014201875.1. Taxonomy (NCBI): domain Bacteria; kingdom Thermotogati; phylum Deinococcota; class Deinococci; order Deinococcales; family Deinococcaceae; genus Deinococcus; species Deinococcus humi. The sequence goes on from NZ_JACHFL010000003.1 coordinate 442,245, forward strand.
CCCAGGTCAGGATGTAAGCTCGCTTCTGCAATTACGTCAGCAAATCAAGTCAAAGCCAGAATGGGCTACGGGCTTAATCGACAGTGACGAGGACGAGAACCAGTGGGCAGATTCTCTCCCAGCCCGACGGGCGTGACCCGCTCGCAAACGCTCAGTGCTCGGAACGCTGCGCCCAGAATCTTTCCAGCCTTACGCCGTCCCTGTTCAGCCACACCAGGGCTACCCTCTGACCCACTCCAAAAAGAACGGCGGCCTGCCCGAATCTCCAGGCCAGGTCAGCTGCGAGGCGCAGGCCCAGACCGGGCAGAATCACAGACGGCTCGGCCCACTCACCCTCGCCGTTGACTGCGGGAAGGTGTGGGTGGGAAACGAGCAAGGCGAGCAATTTTTGCTCAGCCCGCCTGTTATCCGCTTCCGATTGAGGTTGTCCTCCCGGATTCCAGGCGGTGACGATGACCCACGTCCCAGCGGCCCAGGACAGCGCGGCGACGCAGGGATGGGTGACAAGCTGGAAGCGCTCACTTCCTGTACCGTAAGTTGCAGCCAGGAACGCGGTCCGCTGCTCCCCCTTCACTGCGTCTAGCGCCCCACAATGGCAGTCTGGTTCAGGATCACACCCTGGCGAAAGCGCAGGACAATGCTGACCTTCTGGCCTGCCTTAAACGTGCCGCCCAGCACCACCCGGTAGCCCGAGCTGCCGCTGAGGATCAGGCTGCCGCTGATCGGTACGGATTTGACCACCTCGCAGCGGGGGGTGCACTTCATCAATCGGGCGCGGCCCAGGCTGCTCCAGACACCCATCAGGTCATCCGGCCTGGACGCATTGACCCGGCCCGTCAGAAGCGCGCCCCCGTAGCTGGGCATCAGCTTAAGATCGGCACTCAGCCCGGCGGGATTTTGGGCTGCCGCGCCTGGCAACAGCAGCAGGGCCGCCAGCACTGCCGCTCTGGGCGTCATTCCTCACCGCCTGATTCATCGGTCTCCGCACCAATGGGCTCAGCGCTGTCTACCTCGGTCTTCATTACCTCGCGCAAGACACTGGTGGCAAAGCTGCCCTTGGGGAGGGTGAAGGCCAGGGTGTAGCCATCCTCCTGCGGGGTCACACTGACCTCTTCAGGGAACACCCGCGTCAGGCGGCGGTCGCCGCGCCGGGAGGCGAACACCCCCGGCGTCAGGTCGAAGTGGGCCAGCGCCTCGGCCTCCAGCGCTCCGGCGTCCAGGGTTAGGGGTTTGGTCTTCTTGCCGAACAGGGTGCCGGTGGCGCTGACCTCGCCCCGCGCGGCGCGGGGTGACTCGACGGCGGCATCCTCCACCAGGAAGACGCCGCCCGTATCGTGCTTCTTGGCCATGTCGCCCGCGAGGAGCGAGGCAAAGACGCCGCGTTCCAGGCGCAGGCTAAGGAAAGTGTTGAACACGGCGCTCTGCACGCTGGAAACCAGAAAGCGGCGCACACGCGGGTCACGCAGGCGCGATTCGCCGCGCAGCACACGCAACCCCTCCTCGGCATTCAGGCCGCCCAGGCCAAAGCGCTGTGGACCAAAGTAGTTGGGCACGCCCTGGGCGCTGAGGGTGTTCAGTGTGGACTCGGCCGCAGACGCGCCGCCCGCCGCATCTCGCACGCGAACCACAAAGCGGTTGCCGCGCAGGTGGCCCATGCCCAGTTTGTTGCCGTGGCGGGTGGTGTCCAGAATCCGCACGCCGTCCACAGCGAACTCGCTCAGCCGCCGCTCGTATTTGGCGGGCACACTGATCCATTGCGTGGTGACCGCATGCCGATCTTTCAGGCCCGCCACGCCGATATCGCGGTCACGCACCCCTAATTGGGTGCCCAGTTCGCGCAGGACATGGGCGGTGGTGTGTCCGGTCTTTTCCAGGTGCAGGTACAGGTGATCGCCGTCGCCGGAGAGCGGGTAGGCCCCGACCTCCTCTACCCGGAAATCCTGAGGCTCCTGACGCAACCGCCCGCCGGTTCCCACGTCTTCCGTCAACGCCCGCAGGGCCGCCCATCCAAACACCAGACTCACGATGTCGCCCAGCCTATCCCGGCTTCCTGCGGCGGGCGTGAGAGGCCAGGGGATGCGGGCGTCCTCAGTTCAGCACGCGCCCGTCGGCGCGTCCCAGCGGGGTCCAGTCGGCGCGGAACAGGTGGGCGTCCGGCGACTTGTCAGGGCCGTACCACACCCGCACGCCGCTGTCGCGCTCGCCCACGGGCAGGAGCGCTTCCTGACCGGCGCGCAGCTCGGACAGCACCTGACCGTCGGGGCCGCGCACGCGGTACCACGCGTTGATTCCTGCGGGGGACCAGCCCGCCAGCCGCAGCGGACGCGGGGAGATGTTCTTCAGGTGCGCGCCCTGCTCGCTGAGGGTCACGCTCAGGTCCGGCCACTCCGGGGTCACGGTGGGGTGCCAGCGCGTCTGGAAATTCAACGGGGGCTGGGGCGCCCTGGCAGGTACACCGCCTGCCGGGTACAACGCGGTCCCCAGCAGCCCAGCCAGGCCTGCCAGCAGCGCACACATGGCCGCCACGAAGGCCAGCGGCTCGGAATGCTCCCCCTGCAGCACGCTGAGAGCCAGCACCGCACCTACCAGGACAGAGACCAGTGGCCACGCGGGCGAGGGACGTCTGGAGACACGGCGGTACGGCAGTGGCCAGAATTCAGCCAGCAGCAGCGCCGCCGCGCCCAGACCAAACAGCGCGGGCACGTCCAGCGTGGGCGTCAGCAGCAGTAGCGCCAGCCCGGGCACAGCCCACCAAGCCACGCGTGGCAGGTAGCCCAGCCGGGCCTCGCGCCCCACCCGCACCAGCCACTGCAGCGCGATCAGGCCAAGGAACAGGGCATACACGCCCGTGACCTCCGTCAGTGGGGTCAGCTCCAGCAGCGAGCCGAAGCCGCCCAGTCCGGCCTGTAGAACCTCCAACTCTCGCACGTCTCCTCTCCTCGTGGGTGGCCCGGCCCGCCGCCAGCCCGGCCCAAAGTATCCCCCAGGGGCGGGCTGGAATGGAAGATTGGCAGAAGATGGGGTGGGACGACGAAGGGGTCCGAACAGACGACATTGCAGAAGTCATGGACAGCACGCCGGAAACACCCTCGCCTCTTGCCAGCCAGAAATCCACCCCAGGATCAATGCGGCAGGACACAGCGGTGAGTCACAGCGGTGGCTCCTTCTTGTGGCGTCCCAGCCGGGACACGGGAGCAGCCGGAACGGTGGACCGCTGCGTCCCCTTCTCCGGAGATTCCTTCCCCTCCGTGGGTGACCGAACAGCGGAAGGCTCAGGCGACACGGGCGCCACCTGCCCGTTCAGGGACGATCCAGCCGGGGTCACCACGCCGGGCTGACCGTGGCGCTCAATCTCGAAGGCCAGGTGACCGATCTCGTCACGCAGGATGCCCTCCCAGGCCGTCCTGACCGCATTCAGACTGCCCGGCATGGCGAAGATGGCCGAACCTCGGCACAGTCCGCCCAGCGCCCGCGACAGCATGGCCGCGCCGCCCACCTGTTGGTAGCTGAGCATGCGGAACAGTTCGCCGAAGCCAGGGATGGCTTTAGTCAGCATGGATTCCACCACTGGGACGGTCACGTCGCGCCCGGTCAGGCCGGTGCCCCCGGAGGTCAGCACCACCGTCGCCTCGCGCACGAACTGCACCAGCGCGGTGCGGATCTCCACGGCGTCGTCCCTGACCACGCGGTACTGCGCCACATGGTGCCCCGCCGCCTTCAGCTCGGCCAGCAGATACTGACCGCTGGTGTCGGTCTCTGGGGTGCGTGTGTCGCTGATGGTCAGCACGGCCACGCGCACATGGCGCGGCGCGGCGGCGCGGTGCTGCTGGGAAGCAGGCTGCTGGGAGGCGTCCGTCATGGGTTCACGATACCGTCGCCACGCTGGGTTAGGCCCATTGACGGGGATTCGACCTCGCCAGCGCCTAAACTCCGCTCCCTCAGCGCCCGGCGCTCAGCACGTTGCGCGCCCGCTCGGGCAGCAGCGCGCGGTCCGAACGCTTCAGGTCTGCCCGTGGGCGCCGCAGGTACAGCGACAGATACATGCCCGCCTGCTGCGCCAGGAACTCGCGGTAGCCGTTCTCCTGGCCGCTGCGGACGCATTCCAGGGCCAGCAGGTCCAGCTGTCCTTCCAGCCGTTGCAACGCCAGGTAGCGGGCCGCGTTGGCCCCACTGTCACCCAGGGTGTCGGGCAGGGCACTCAGCTGTTCGGGCTGGGCCATCAGGACGCGGGCAGCCCGTATGACGTTGGGGTCTTCCAGGGTCAGGCAGCAGGCGCGGCACGGCTGCTCCTGGCTGGCCTCGCCGCAGACCGGACAGGGCCGCCAGCCCTGCTCCTCTCGCCACCGGCGTGAGCGGGTGATGGCCTCGGCCGCGCGCAGGGCGGCGGGACGCAAGTCCTCCCCCACCTCCCGCACCAGCTCGCGGGCACGGGCGCGGTCCGGGGCCGGCAAGGGCGGCGGCGCAGGAGCCATCACCGGCTCGCGCACACTGCCCACGCTGAAGCGGATATCGCTCAGGGGTGCGTCGGGAAGCAGGGCGTTCAGGGCCTTGAGAAAATGATGGCGCTGCATGCTCAGGTGATGGGCGGCGGCGCTGTCGCGCACATCCACGAACAGGACGCTGCCCTGCTGGGTGCGTGCCCGGGTGATCCGCGCAATCTCGGGACCCACTGCCCCCGGCCACGCCAGAATCGCCCGTGCCCGTCCGATCCCCTTGGCGATGCGCGCCGTGCCCAGCGTCGCACCCATCAGCTCTCCCAGACCACGCGGCCCGCTCAGACGGCGGCCCCGGTTGTAGCGTTCTCGGTTGTATCGGTCCCAGGCCATCAACGCACCTCCAGTGGCAGAGCGGCCAGCTCATCTTCTGCCGAGTCGTCCGCCTCCAGCTCGGTCAGAGGGGGCACGTCCACCGGCGTGAACCGTCCGGACTGCGCCCAGAACTGCGCCGACGCACCGGGCGGACGTTCGGTGCCGGTCACGATGGCCTGCGGCACGCCCGCCGCCAGCTCCAGCAGAAAGGCCCGGCGTCCGGGATCCAGCTCGGCGCTGAAATCATCGATAAGCAAGATGGGCTGTTCACCAAAACGCTCGGCCAGCAGTTCCAATTCGGCGCGGCGCAGGGCAAGGGCCACGGTGCGGCCCTCGCCCCGGCTGGCATACTCGCTGGCAGGAAAGCCGCCCAGGGTCAGCACCAGATCGTCGCGGTGCGGACCACTGACCGTGGAACCGCGCGCCAGCTCCTCGGCCCGGCGCCCAGCCAAATCGGCGGCGTAGGTTTCGGGCGTGGTGGTTTCCAGCAGGGTCAGTTCCAGCGTCTTGCGGCTGCCCAGCGCGGCGTTGGCCGCTGTCGCCAGTTCGCTCAGGCGGGTCAGGGCCCGGCGGCGAAAGGCGATGATCTCGGTCCCCAGCTTCACCAGCGCGTCGTCCCACACCGACATCGCCCACTCCTCGCCACCCTTGAGGGCCGCGTTGCGCTGTGACACCGTGCGCTCGTAGCGGCCCAGCTGCTGGCCGTAGCGGGCGCTCAGGCGCGACAGCAACGAATCCAGGTAGGCGCGGCGCAGGCTGGGCGAGCCGAACACCAGTTCGGAATCCTCCGGGCGGATCCACACCGCGCTGCCGCGGGGCAGGTCGCCTGCGCGAACGCGCACGCCGTCTACCTTGAGCTGCCGCCGCCCGCGCCCCAGGCCCACCTCCTGCACACTCAGGCTGCCTCCCGACTCCAGATCGGCGCGCACGTAGGCCTCGCGCTCACCGGACTGCACCAGCTGTTCCAGGCGGCCCACGTCGGTCTGACCCGTCAGGGCCAGGAAGATGGCCTCCAGCAGATTGGTCTTGCCTGCCCCGTTCTCGCCAAACACGCCGGTCACGCCCGCTCCAAAGCACAGCGTGCACGGCGCGAGGTTGCGGTAATTCAAAGTTGAGAGGGACTCCAGGCGCACAGGGTTCATTCTAAGCCGGACGGGCGCGGGCTTCTGTGGCATGGAGCGGGGATGGGCACGGTCTAAAGCTGGCAAGCGCTGAAGATGGGCGTGGTCCCCGCAACGTGATCCGCTTTAATGTGCAGCTTGTTACACTGCACACATGCGGCGACAGCCCGAATATGCCCTGGCCCTGATTCGCGTGGCGGTCGGCATGGTGTTCGCCTGGCACGGCTTTCACAAGATTTTTGAGCTGGGGCTGGGGAATGTCACGGCAGCCTACCAGCTGTCGGGCGTGCCCCTTCCCCTGCTGTTCGCGCCGCTGGCGGCCGTGCTGGAACTGGTGGGCGGGCCGCTGCTGGCGCTGGGTCTGGGCGCACGCGGACTGGCCGGGACGCTGGCCCTGATCACGGCTAGTGTGACCCTGGCACCGTTGCTGTCTGGGCGCCTCAGCCTGGCGGCACTGGAAGTTCCACTGCTGCTGCTCGTGGGCAGTCTGGCCGTCATGGTGGGCGGGCCAGGCTCCCCGGCGCTCAAGGACCGGAGCGGCGCGGTCCGGCCCCCGGTCCGCGTAGCCGGCAGAAAAAGAGGCTGACGGCAACCCGGTCAGCCTCCCTGATGTGGCAGAGTGACTCAGCGCAGCGGGTTGCCCGCCTCATCCACCACCCGCACGTTCTGGTACTTGCCTTCCACGCGCACGATAGTCCACGGGCTGGTGATGGCCTGCGTCGTGATGGCCCCCGCCTGCGGCGCACGGAGCCGCGCAACAAGGGTCAGGGTACCGCCTGACGCGCTGGCCCCGGTGATGGTTACACCGTAGCCGCCGGTGGCACGCTGGCCCAGAAACACGCCGACCAGGGTGGCGTTGCCGGGATCAGGTGGGGTGGGTGCGCCGGTCTGACGCGAATAGGCCTGCGCATACAGGGAGGCAGCCTCGGCGGGTGTGGCGGCCACAGTGACGGTAGGTTCAGTGACGCCCGACTGGGTGCCGCTGACGAGTTCGGTGAAGTTCACGCGCGCTCCTGTAGCCACCTGGGCGGGAGAGGACGGCAGAGGATTCAGAGATCCAGTTGACGGCGGAAGCCCTGCCGCGACGGTGACGACATTCGGCAGCACGTAGAGCGCGGTACGGCGGTACTCGGTGGGCCTGGGTTCCACCGCCAGCGGAGCGTCGGCGGCAGGCACATCGGCCAGCACGCCTACCGCTAGTGGCCCCTGACCCAGCAGCGCCGCACTGAGCACGCTCGCTTCCTCGGACGTCAGCTGCCCGGCCCCCTGAAGCCCGTTCACGGCGCTGGACCCCACCGTTCCACTCAGACCGCTCAGCTTGCTCCAGTTCTGCCCATCCGTGTAGTACACCGCGCTGAGGCCACCAGGGGTGACCACGTCGAACGAACCGTTGGTGCGGCGGGTAACGTTCAACGGGGCGGCGATGGTGGAGGTGGGCTGGCGGTAGGTGGCCTTGCCAGCCACGCTGAGGCTCCCGGGAGTGGCCACCGAGTCCTCTATCTGGGATCGGAGTTCCACGGTCTGGCCGCCCAGCTTCAGGCTGCCTGCCGCGCCACCCGTCAACGAGCCGTAGACCCATACGATGCGCTCCTGCGCGCCGCCGTACAGCAGCGCTTCATGGACCCGCAGATTACTGGGACCGGTCATGGTACAGGCGCTGAACAGACCCGCGCTCAGGAGAAGGACGGGCAGGAGGGATTTCTTCATGCTCCCAGCTTAGGCAGCGCGTCTGATGACACCCTGAACGCGGCCTTGGGCAAATGCACATGCGGCCCAGTGGCCCGCAGAAGAGGAAATTTAGCGCTGGGGCACGCCCGTCATCAGCTCGCGGGCGTGCCCCAGCGCAGCCTCGGAAGTGTTGCCGCCCAGCATGCGGGCAATCTCCTCCAGGCGTTCATCTGGCGACAGGGGCCGCACACGGCTGACGGTGCGTCCCGCCTCCACCGCCTTTTCCACCTTGAAGTGGTGGTCTGCGCGGGCGGCGATCTGGGCCAGGTGGGTCACCACCATGACCTGACGGCTGCGGGCCAGACGGTACAACTGCTCGGCTACAGCCAGCGCCGCGCCACCGCCAATCCCGGCGTCCACCTCGTCGAAGACCACGGCAGGGGTATCTGCGCCCAGCACGGTGCTGATCGCCAGCATCACGCGCGACAGCTCCCCCCCGGAGGCCACGTCCGAGAGCGGGGCCAGATCCTCGCCGGGGTTGGCGGTGAACTGAATGGTCACGTCGCTGAGGCCGTACAGGGCCGGTTCGGACAGTGGGGACAGCTGGAATTCCAGGCGGGCGTGCGGCATGCCGAGTTCGCGAATCACCGCCACCAGTTCCGCGGCCAGCGGCGCGGCGCGTTCCCTGCGGGCGCTATCCAGCGCGGCGCCAACCCGGCGCAGCTCCTCCAGCAAGGCCTCCACGTCGGCATCCAGGGTTCCGGCATCCTGCTCGTCACGGGTCAGGACTCTTAGCTCCTCCTCCACCCCGGCCTGAAATTCCAGCACATCCTCCAACGTGGGGCCATACTTGGTCCGCAGCTTGCCCAGCGCGCCCAGACGGCCCTCCACGCGGGCCAGTTCCTCGGGGTCCGCCGCCCCGTCCTCGGCCACCGCGCGCAGCTCGCCGGACACGGCCTGCAGGCTGTCCAGGGCCGCACGCAGTTCCTGCTGCAACGCGGCGCTCGCTTCGTCGTAACGGGCGCTGGCATTCAGGGCGCGCACCGCCTCGCCCAGAAAGCCCAGCGCGTTCTCATCGCCGTCCGAGATCAAGGTTAGAGCCCCCGCCGCGCTCTGGGCAATGGTTTCCAGGTTGGCGAGGCGGTTCAGCTCGGCCTGCAGGGGCTCTTCCTCGCCGGGCAGGGGGGCCACCTCGGCGATCTCGCGGGCCTGGAAGGTCAGCAGGTCCAGTTGCCGGGCGCGTTCGCGCTCACCGGTGCGCAGCCGCTCCAGCCGGGCCCGGGCTTCCTGCCACTCGCGGTAAGCATGGGTATAGGCGGCGCTGTGATCGGGCAGGCCCCGGTCCAGCAGGGCGCGCTGGTTGGCCGGTCCCAGCAGACTGACCGCGCTGTGCTGCCAGTGGATCGTCAGACGGGTCTGCGCCCATTCCTGCAATTCGCGCACGCTGACCACCTCACCGTCCAGCCGGGCTACGCCGCGCCCCTGGGTCGCCAGACGTCGGCTGGCGCTGCGCTGATCGCCACTGGTCTGATCGGCACTGCTGAGGCCCACCTCCTCATTCCAGAAGCCCGTAACCAGCAGATCATTCTCGCCGGTCCGGATCAGGTCTGTGTTCGCCCGTGAGCCCAGCAGCAGCCCCAGCGCGTCCACGATGATGCTCTTGCCTGCGCCCGTCTCGCCGGTAAAGACGCTCAGGCCGCCAGCAAAGTCCAGTTCCAGTTCACGAATGGTGGCGAGGTTACGGACCTCCAGCCGGGCCAGCGCGGGGCCAGCAAGGGCCGCCGGAGCCGATGTGGGCGGCCTGGACAGAGTGGCAGTTTTCTCAGCGCGCGGGGCGCGGGCCTTGCGGGTCATCCTGCGCAGTTTAGAACTTTAGTGGGCGGGGGTTTCGGAGTGTGAGGCCGGGCAGCTTTCCTACCCCTGAGGTCGCGCGCCGAAGTAGACCGGCAGATCAGGCGCGCCGGAGGCAAATTCTCACCAACCATGAATCTTCCGTTACATTTCCCCCACGTTGCCCCTCACCGTGCGCGGCACAATGGCAACATTGTCCGTGCCGCCCCGCGGCGACGGACGCAAAGGAGTTCACCATGTCCATGAAATACGAATCCACCGGCGGCGTCAGCAAACGCAGCCTGCTGCTGCTGGGCGGGCTGGCCGCGCTGGCCCTGAACAAGGACGTCCGCCGCTCCCTAGTGGGCGGCACTCGGCACGCCTGGATCGATGCCCAGGACACCCTGGAAAGCACGGTCAAGCCCGCGCTCGCCGACGCCGCAGCGCAGGCCCAGCAGACCGCTCAGCTCGTGTCGCACGAGGCGCAGAAGTCGGCGCAGCTCCTGGCCCTGGAAGCCGCCAAGCGTGGATCAACCGTCCTAGAAGCCTGGAAGGAGGAGGGCGCGCCCCAGGCGCAGGCTTGGCTGGAAACGGCCCGCGAGGCAGCGGTAGAGCTGGCCTCCACCGCCCAGGAAAAAGCGGCTGAGTTGGCTGAAACCGCACAGAAACACGGAGGCGTGTTGGCCGAGGTAGCACAGGAGCGTGGCAGCGAACTGGCGGAATCCGTCCAGAAGCGCGGCAGCCAGCTGGCCGCCGTCGCTCAGGAACGCGCGGCCGAACTCTCGGCAGAGGCTCAGGCACGGGCTGCAGCAGCGCAGAGGGAAGCGAAAAAGCGGGCCGCCAGTCTGGAAAAAGACGCCCAGCAGATGTCGGACAAGCGCAGCAAGCAAGCCCAGGACGCTCTGAAGTCTGCTCGTAAAAATGCCAGCAACACGCTCGATGACGTTCAGAACAGCGGGTTGGGCCTGTTGAGCACCGTTCAGGACAGTGGAGTGGGCCTGCTCAGCAACCTCCAGGGCTGGATGCAGGACACCCTGATCGATACTGGCGACACGCTAGAAAACCGCCGTTGTACCGCCGAGAAGGCCCTGAGCCGCGCCCGCCGTCAGGCCGAGAAGGACCTGCGCGCAGGCGGTAAGAACTGGAACACCAAAAAACTGGAGAAAGCCGTGACCAAGAAAGTTTCGCCGTTGCAAAAAGAGCTGGATAAGGAACTCAAGACGCTGGAGAAGCAGGCCAGACTGGCCCGTAAGAGTGACAACAGCGGCGGAGGCCTGGGTGTGGGCATCATGACCCTGCTGCTGTTGGGTGGCGGCGCGGTGGTGCTGGCCCGCGTGCCCGCCGCCCGCAAGGCCATTCTGGACGCCGTGGGCATGGTCAGTCCCGAAGCAGCCGAGAACCTTCACCGCTTTAGCCGCAATGCCCGCAACGTGATTGGCTCGGCGTGGCTGGAGCAGATTGAGGAACCGGCGGCGACGCCCGCCCCCGGCGCGGCGGCGTCCACCCGCGCAGGTACAACCGGCGGAACCTGGGGCGCCTCCACCGAGCCAGGCGCTCCGGCCACCGCCCGCACACAAGCCGAGGAACAAGCGGGCAAGCCTGCCAACGCCAGCGAGACGGACGTCGCCAAGACAGCAGCCGACAAGGACACTCAGCCCAAAACAAACTGAGTCACGGGTGCAAGCCAGAGGGGGTGGAAGGAGAAGGTCTCCTTCCACCCCCTCTGGCTCTTATGTGCTTGGGTCAGGGCTGTGTCTGTCTGGACCGGACACCTCATCTTATTGTTTCCCCCATCGTGACACCCGAAAGGTTGGGTTGGAACCGCTTCCTAGGCCACAATCGTGATGTTCGTCGATACACCAATTCAGCCGCGTCTCAGTGTGCCAAGCCGCCGCGCGGCCTCTTTTTCTTTAAGGAGCTAATCCCATGAGCCTGACTGCAAACAGTCCGCTGACCGATCTCGGCATTGAGAATGCCACCGTCCACCTGAATCCTGGCGTGGACGAGCTCTACGCTCACGCCGTCCGGCTGGGTGAGGGCGTTAAGGCTGCCACCGGCCCGCTGACCGTTCACACCGACAAAACAGGACGCAGCCCCAAAGACCGCTTCATCGTCGAGGACGATCAGACCCGCGACGCGGTGTGGTGGGAGGGCTTCAACCGTCCTATCAGTGGCGAGGTCTTCGATCGCCTACTGGCAAAAATGACAAAGCACGCCGAGGGACGTGAGCTGTTTGTCCAGCAGGTCTTCGCAGGCACCGACAAGAAGCATCGCATCGCCGTGCGGATGATCACCGAGATGGCCTACCACTCCCTCTTTGTCCACAACATGTTTGTGCGGCCCACGCCGGAAGAGCGGGCCGATTTTGAAGCCGACTGGACCGTGCTGAACATACCCAGCTTCAAGGCTGATCCGGCGGTGGATGGGGTCCGCAGCGAGACCTTCATTCTGGTCAACTTCGGCAAGCGGATGATCATTGCGGGCGGCACGCAGTACGCGGGCGAGAACAAGAAGGGCATTTTCGGCGTCATGAACTTCCTGCTGCCAGACCAGGGCGTGATGCCCATGCACTGCTCGGCCAATGTAGGGGAGAACGGCGATGTGGCGCTGTTCTTCGGCCTCAGCGGAACGGGCAAGACCACCCTGAGCGCAGACCCGGCACGCAGGCTGATCGGCGACGATGAGCACGGCTGGACGGAAAGCGGAGTCTTCAACTTCGAGGGTGGCTGCTACGCCAAGGTGATCCGCCTGAATCCGGAGGCCGAACCTGACATCTACCGCACCACCCAGACCTACGGCACCGTGCTGGAAAATGTGGTCCTGCGGGAAGACGGCACGCCCGATCTGGACGACGACAGCCTGACCGAGAACACCCGCAGCGCCTATCCCATCACGCAGATCGACAACATCCAGCCGGGCAGCATTGCGGGTCATCCCAAGAACGTGGTGTTCCTGACCGCCGACGCCTTCGGCGTGTTGCCGCCCATCAGCCGCCTGAGCCCGGACCAGACCATGTATCAGTTCATCAGCGGCTTTACCGCCAAGATCCCCGGCACGGAAGAGGGCGTCACCGAGCCCAGCCCCACCTTCAGCACCTGCTTCGGCGCACCGTTCATGCCCCGGCACCCCGGCGAGTACGCCCGCCTGCTGGCGAAGAAGGTGGAGGACAGCGGCGCCACCGTCTGGCTGGTGAATACTGGCTGGAGCGGCGGGATGTACGGCCAGGGCAAGCGCATGAGTATCGCCCACACCCGCGCCCTGATCAACGCGGCGCTAAGCGGTGAGCTGGACAGTGTGACGTTCGAGCGCGAACCGTTCTTCAACCTGGAAATTCCCACCCAGGTGCCGGGTGTGCCCAGCGAGGTCCTCAATCCCCGCGACGCCTGGACTGACAAGGCCGCCTACGACGAGACGGCCAGGAAGCTGGCCCGCATGTTCCGCGAGAATTTCAAGCGCTTTGAGGCGGGCGTGGATGCGTCGGTGACGAACAGCATGCCCGATCCGGACGTCCAGGGCTAGAGACTTTCAGTGAAGGCACGAAGAAACCCCCGCGACTGATGCGGGGGCTTTCCTTTAAAGCTGAAAAGAAGATTGGGCCTGTCGTTACTCCTTGACCCCGCCCGACACCGTGCCGCCCACGAAATAGCCCTGGAAGCCGTAGAACAGCGCCACAATGGGCAGTGCCCCCAGAGTGGCGGCGGCAGCGAACACGCCCCATTTGGTGCTGAACTGACCCTGCGTGAACGAGAGGAGCATGATGCCTACCGTCCACTTTTCCACGCCGGTCAGCAGAATGTTCGCCAGGATGAACTCGGCGTAGGTGCCGATGAACTGGTTCAGGAAGATGAAGACCAGAATGCCGCCCGACAGCGGCAGCACCACGCGGACGAAGGTCTGCCAGCGCGTCGCGCCGTCCACCATCGCGGCTTCCTCCAGCGATTCGGGCAGGCTCTCGACGTAGCCCTTGAAGATCCAGGTGTTGAAAGCGATCGCGCCGCCGCTGTAGGCCAGAATCAGTCCGGTGAAGGTGTTGCTCAGGCCGAGGATCACCATCAGGGAGTAGACGGCCACCAGCGCCAGGAACACCGGGAACATCTGGATGAAGATGAAAAACAGCAGCGTCTGGAAGCGTCCCGGGAAGCGCAGCCGGGCCATCGCGTAACCCGCGGTGGTGGAGAGCAGGATTGCCAGGATGCCGGTAATGCCCGACACCAGCAGCGTGTTGCGCACCGACAGCAGGAACTTGCTCTCGTTGGTGCTGCCCCCGAACTGCGCAGGCCCCATGAAGATCACCAGCACGGCCACGGCCACCATGAGTACCCGTAGTGCCCAGGTGCGGGTCCGGTTAAGGCTCTCGCTCTCGCGCCCCACGCGTCCGACAATCGCCAGGATCGCCAGAGCGGTCAGCGCCGCGCCGGAAAGTCCGGCCAGCAACAGTTGCCACAGCGGAATGGTGACACCCTCAAACAGTTTTTGAAAATTCTCGTAACTCAGCACTTCCAGGCGGGGCAGCAGGCCTGTCTTGTACAGAATATTGGGATTGGAAAAATCCGGGAAGGCGAACAGGCTGTTGCGCGGATCGAAGGCGGCCACCAGCACGTAAAACAGCGGGTAGATCGCCACCAGCACCACCAGAATCAGGAACAGGTGCGTGAGTTGTACACCCAGAACAGCGCTGTAGCTGACCTTGCGCCCGGTGCGGGCCATGCCGATGCGCTGACCCAGCAGACTGGTCAGGGCCAGCACGCCACTGGCAGCCAGCAGGAACAGCAGGAAGCGAATCCAGCCGCGTTCGACGAAATAGATGGTGAAGCTCTTGGGCCGGCCCTGCATATTCCTGTTCAGATAGAAGGCCAATGTCCCCAGAGCGATGACCAGGGCGGCAGTCACCAGCCACGGCAGGGCCTTTCTCAGTAGCCCCGGCTCATGGTGAACGTAGACCTCCGGCGCAGCGTCGTTGTGCGTAGGCAGGGTGGTCATTTACGGGCCTCCTCAAACACACCTGCGGCCTTGAAGTTCACCAGACTGATCGCCAGGGTCAGGAAGAAGATGATCAGCGCGATGGCGCTGGCCAGCGAATAGTTGGACTGCCCGCTGGAGGCAAAAGCCGTGTTGTAGCCCCACGACAGCAGAATGTCGGTGCTGCGCGCGGTGGCCTCACGGCCCGGCTGGTCCGGCCCGCCCTGCGTGAGCAGGTAGATGATGCCGAAGTTGTTGAAGTTAAAGGCGAAGCCTGACAGCAGAATGGGGGTGAAGCTGTTGCGCAACAGCGGCAGCGTGATGTTCACGATCTGCTGCCAGCGGCTGGCCCCGTCGATACTGGCGGCCTCGTACAGATCGTCGTTGATGGTGCTCAGGGCGCTGATGGTGGCCGTCATCATGTACGGGAAGCCCAGCCACAGGTTGACCACCAGCACGCTCACTTTGGCCCACAGCGGATCACCCAGCCACGGCACGGCAGCGAAGCCAAGCAGGCCCAGCCCCTTGTTGACGATCCCGAACTGCTGGTTAAACAGCGCCACCCACATCTGCACGCTGATCACGGCGGGAATGGCCCACGGCAAGAACAGGAGCGTGCGGTAAACGTTACGGCCCTTGAGGTTCTTGTTGTACAGCAGGATGCCCAGGATCAGCCCGGCGATGGCATTGATGGTCACCGTGGAAAATGCGAACACCACGGTCCAGATGAACACCGGAATCAGCGCGCGGCTGGCCTGGGCGAAGATCTCGCGGAAGTTGGCCAGACCAATGTAATCGATGCTGTTGAGGCGGGTGGCCCTTGCCACCTCAATGTTGGCGGTGAATAGAGAGGCCAGCGTCACCTGAAGACCGTTCACGCTGGCGATCTTGGCCCTGAAGGGCACCGACGCCTGCTCGTCGAACAGCACCAGCGTCGCACCCGCGCAGTCTGACGTCTTGCAACGCAGGTACTCCTGCACGCTAGTCGACTGTGGCGTCTCGGCCAGCGTGACCACGCGTCTGTCCGGGCCAAGCGTTGCGGTGGTCCGCAGCGCCGAATCCGGATTGCCGCTGTTGACCGCGTTGTAGTTGGTAAAAGCGTAATTGATGGTCAGCACGATGGGCAAGATCGTGAAGGCTGCCAGAAAAACCAGCGCCGGAAACAGGTAATACCAGTTGACCATCCACGGAAACAGCCGCAGCACAATCGGCAGCAGCAGCAGCAGTACGGCGGCCCCGTAAATCAGGATCATGTATGGGGGCGCTGTCGGATACAGCCGGGCGGTCAGACCGCTCAGCAGCCATGCGAGAAGCACGGCGCCGCCCAGCATCACGGCCAGGATCAGCACCGCCAGCAGCACGCCTCGCGTTCCTTCCGGGGGAACGTTGGAGCGGGCACGGGAACGGGGGGGGTGTGGAATCGCGGTCATGGGGATGCGCCGTCTCCTTTGAATGAGGCTGTGTGGCTGTCAGGGACAATCTTAGAACCATTCATCGTGAAGCCCCTCACATTGTGCTGCAACGGGCAGCTTTGAACTAGAGGGAGGCCCCACAAAAAGGCGGACGGGCTCGACCTGCCCGTCCGCCTCGACTTCAAGAGCCGAATTTACTTGATGTTGCCCTGGATTTCCTGCACGGCCTTGTCCAGAATCTGGCTGTAGTCCGGGTTGGGCTTCTGCACGCTCTGGGCAATCGCGGCGCTCCAGGGAGCCCACACGGCGCCCATCGCCGGAACGTTGGGCATGGGGGTGCCCGCGCTGATGGCCTTGCCGAAGCCGGACACCACGGGGTCACTCTTGAGCTTGGTGCGTGCGCTCAGGCTGACCGGAATGCGCCCGCCCGCCTTGTTAAAGGCGTACTGAGCGTCACTGGAGCTGATCTGCTTGGCAAACTGCGCCGCCGCCACCTTGTTCTTGCTGTAGGCATTGATCATGGTGCCCTGCACGCCCACGAAGGGGCTCCACTTGCCGGTCGCGCCGGGAGGGGTGGGGAAGGTAGCGATGCCGTAGTCGATGCCCGCCTTCTTGATGTCCCCCATGTCCCACGGGCCAGTTAGGTACATCGCCAGGCGGCCGTCGGTGAAGGCGCCCTTGGCCACGTCACCGGACACCCCTTCAGGCACGAGGTTGTACTTGTAGCGCAGATCGTTCAGGAAGGCGCTGGCCTTGTCGGCTCCAGCGTTTGCCAGACCGATATCCTTGGTGTTCAGCGTGCCGCTGGTGTTCTTAAAGACGTAACCGCCGTAGGCGCTGATCACACCGTAGTTCTGGTAGGCGTTGGACAGATCCGTTAGGAAGCCGAACTTGCCGTTGCCGGTGTTGGCCTGCGCGGTCTTCAGGAACTCGGCCCAGGTGGTGGGGGCCTTGGACACCAACTTCTTGTTGTAGACGAGAGCGACGGCCTCGGCGAACATCGGGATGCCGAACAGCTTGCCCTGGTAGGTCATCGCCTGCAGGCCGGTCTTGTCGAAGTCGGTCTTGCTGGTGATGTACTTGTCCATCGGCTCGATGACGCCCGCCGCCGCGAGCTGGCCCAGGCGGTCCTGTGGCAGGGTCACGATCACGTCGGGACCCTGGCCCTTGGGGGCACTCTGGATCAGCTTGTCGGGAATCTGGTCAAAGGGCACGCTGACGATGGTGGTCTTGTTGCCCTTCTTATCGAAGGCAGCAGCCTGATCCTTGAGCCAGTTCAGTTCGGCGCCACCGAAGTGGGTCCAGACCGTGATATTGGCGGCGCTGGCTTGGCCCAGCAGAGCGAGGGACAGAATGGTCAGTGCTTTCTTCATGTTCTTCTCCTTGATCAATGCGATTGTTGAATCGCTTCCAATGTGGGTCAGATTGTGGGACAACCCATCTTAACGCCTTGATCCGCTGCAATTTGCAAGGGAATCTACGGACTGCTCTGGAACGGCAGCATGTCGTGGACAACTCGACGATGGGATGGACCCATCGAGAAGTATACGCCATACACCCCAGGACCGACAGGGACAGGTTCCGCAGCATCTATTCATCACCTCGTCAGATTCACTCCTTCCTGATTTGCCTACTTACCGTTCGGTCTGGATGTACACTCCGGGAATGAGCGAGCCCGTCTCTCCTCCACCGACGACCGGCAGCAGACCTGCCGCCAGCACAAAGGTCATTCTTTTTCTGACCATCTTTACGGCCATGCTGGGCCTGAGTGTGCTATTTCCCATCCTGGCTCCGCTGGGCCGGCAACTGGGCCTGAGCGAAACACAGGTGGGCTGGTTTTCCACCGCATACAGCCTGATGCAGTTTGTCTTCTCGCCCATCTGGGGTGCGCGCAGTGAGCGAGTGGGGCGCAAGCCAGTGCTGCTCATGGGGCTGGTGGGCTTTTCCCTCAGTTTCGGGCTGTTCGGCTATTTCGCACATCTGGGTTTGCAGGGCACCCTGGCGGGTGGCGCCCTGTTTGGGCTGCTGGTGGCCTCGCGGGTGATTGGGGGGGTCCTGAGCAGCGCCACGCTGCCCACCGCGCAGGCGATGATGGCGGATTTAAGCAGTGAAAAGGACCGCGCGGCCAGCCTGGGCCTGATCGGCGCGGCTTTCGGGCTGGGCGTGGTCTTCGGCCCCGCACTGGGCGGGCTGCTGAGCACCTTCAGCCTGACCACCCCAATCTACTTCTCCGCCGTCTTGGGACTGGTGACCGCCGCCGTCGCTTACAGGGTGCTGCCCGAAACGCGCCGCGCCGACTCGGTACCGATGGGCAAGGGGGATCGCCGCGCTCTGCTGACGCGCGGGGCCATTCCGCTGTTCCTGGCCGTCAGCGCGCTGTCCACCCTGGCGAGCGTGGGAATGGAGCAGACCATTGCGTTCTACGTGCAGGACACGCTGAAGCTGACTCCTGGCAACACGGCCCGCACGGTAGGCGGCATGCTGGCGGTCTTCGGGATCGTGGCGGCGCTGGTGCAGGGTGGCGCGATCCGGCCCCTGAGCAAGAAGATCCAGCCCACCGCACTGATCTCGCTGGGTCTGGCGGTGATGGCGGCGGGCATGTTCCTGCTGCCGCAAACACATGCTTACTGGCCGATGACCGCCGCGCTGGCCGTCATCGGTGTGGGCAGCGCGATCCTGTCTCCCAGCCTGAGCGCCGCCCTAAGCCTGAGCGTTCCAGCCAACCAGCAGGGCGCGGTGGCCGGTCTGAACAGCAGCGCTCTGGCCCTGGGGCGCATGACCGGGCCGCTGATCGGCACTGGGCTGTACCAGACAGTCAGCCATGGGGCACCGTACCTGCTCAGCGGCGCGGTGCTGGTGCTGGCGTTGATCTGGACGCTGGCCGCACGGCCCCGGGTGGACATGAAGCCGGAAAGCGGAGCAATAAGAAGCGGATAGAGGACTGAGGGAAAAGAGGCCGACAGAATGCTTCTTGTCTCGCCCGATTTTTTCAGGTTTGAGAATCACGGGAGGAACTGACCACCTCTGCCTGACCGTTCCTCCCATCTCTCACTCCAGCACGTACCGCACCGCTTCCTCAAACCCGACTTTCTCCGCCTCGGTCCGTTTCAGGACCTTATTTGTCCGCCACGGCATCCAGTCGGTCTGCCCGGTGGTGCTTCTCAAAAATCCGCGCACGCCGACTTCCACGTAGCGGGCGTCCTTGCCCAGCAGAGCACTGAGGCCCGCACGCACCGCCTCTGGGTCGCGTAGGGGGCCGGTCAGGCGGGCAGAGGGAATGTCGGGCGTCTCTTCCGGCTCCGGCACAGGTTCGCCGGGCGGGCGGGTGGGTGCGGGATGCGGGCGGTACAGCTCCACGCGGAAGCCGTCCAGCACCAGCAGGGCGGCTAGGGCCTGCGCCTCGGGCAGGGGGTGGGCGAAGGTGACGTGGATGTCCAGCTCGTGCCCGCGCGTGCCTTTGTCCGTCTGGGACTGTGGGTTCTGTGTGTCGGTCATGCGGCGGCGCTCTCCTCCAGCAGTTTGCGGTGGTTGCGCATGTGCATGGTCACCATCCGCAGCCAGTCCAGCGCGTCAATCTCGCCGAAAAACTGGTGCCAGAAGGTGCGCCCCGGCGTCTCTGCAACTTGGGCGGCCATGTCCTCCAGTTTCCGGCGGTGTTCGGCCCACTCGGTGTCCAGCGCTTCGAAGGGCAGACCCTCGTCGCTGGGCAGCAGGGCTATGGGCGACTGCCGCTTGCCGTCCACGATCTCGCCCGGCACCTGGGGCATGGGCCGTAACGCCTTGTCGGACATCAGCAGGCGCAGCAACGGTACGATGCTGTTGTCGATCTTCAGGACGTGTTCGGCTTCCTGTGCGGGGGACCATTCTCGGCCCGACTGGGTTGTGTTCCAGTCGGCCTCGCGGCCCCGCAACTGTGTCTCAAAACGGTCCAGCTCTACGCTCAGGCGCGTGCGAACTTCCTCGGGGGTCTGGCCCATCGCTTTCAGGACGGCAGGATCGAACATGGATTGTGACATGCCCGCAGTGTACAGAGTTGGGGCCGGGCATTCCCGCATCCCCGCGTCGCAGTTGGCAAAGACTAGCGGCCCAGCCCTTCCGAAAAGTCCACCAAGGCACCCCATTCCGGATGATCAATCAGAGGGTTGCGGTTGCCCTGACGGGCGAATATCAGGGCGTTGCGATGCCTCTCCCAGTCGCCGGGCGGGGTGGCCACGTGCCACGCCAGCAGCGTGTCCAGGTGCCGGGCGCTGTACTGGCGCACCACGCCTGGGTAACGCAGTAGGAAATAGAGGGTGGCCCGCGCCGCAGCGCCCTTACCGTGAGCGGGTTCAAATTCGCCGGGATCGCGGCGGCCACAGTCGCTCCGAAGCGCCTCGCCGTAGTCGGGAAAGTCGAAATACGGTGTGTTGCCCCGGAACGAATTGCAGTCGGGTTCGCAGGCGAACAGATGATGCAGATCGCCGCGCATCGGCTCGCGCTTGCTGAACCAGCTTTGCGGCACGACATGTTCACAGTTGTATGGGAAAGCCTCTTCCAAGGTGTCAAGCGCGATACTCTCGCGGGCCGCCAGTTCGGTGCGGCGGGTTTGCGCGGCCAGATCGGCGGCAATCAGTTCCTCGGGGGTGTGTTCGCGGGCGCTGTACAGGCTGCGGAGTTTGCCGTCCGGCCACACGTCTACCGCCGGGTACAGTTCGCTGGCGGGCGAATAGCGCGGCGTCTGCGTATGGGTGCGCGTGACCAGTTGTGAAAGGGCCAGAAAGCGGGCCTGGGGCGTGTTGTCCACAGCCAGCCCCTCGTAATACGCGGCTGCTTTCGCCTCGTCCTGCGGGTCGAGGTAAGCGCCGGGCTGCTCCGGTTCGGGCTGCGGCACGGGCTGGGGGAGCCCCGCCTCTCCCCCCCTCACCTTGATGCTCAGGGTGACGGGCCAGCTGGCCACACCATCCGGACCAGGAGTCACCAGACCCAGATCGAGGGCACTGATGGCCTCGCGCACGCCTTGGCCAGGCACAGCAGGCGCGGAGACGATGATAGGCGGGCGGTTGCCACTCAGCACCTCTGCCACCAGGGCACTGTCCGCCGCGTCAGCGCGGGTTCGCAAGTCGTTCAGGATGCGGCTGACGCGCACACCCTCGTTGGCGATCCAGTCGATGTCGCTGTCCGGATCTCCGGGCTGGAGGGGCTGGCCGTCGCGCCGCAGGGTGCGGCCCTGGGCATCGGTCCGCGGAACGCCGCTGTGGTGCAGGGCCACCACCTCCCAGGCGTCGTTGAACACTGGGCTGCCGCTGCTGCCAGGAGAAGTATCGGTCTCGTAGTGCAAAAAATCGGGCAGCAGGTCTACCAGCCGATTCTCGCGCAGGGCAATCTGCTTGGTCTCGCCGCCGGGATGCTGCACGATGCTCAGGGCCTCGCCCAGCACGGTCTTGTCGGCACTGCCGATCATCGGGAGCCAGCCGTAAGCGGAAGTATCTCCGCGCACCGCCACCAGCGAGTAGTCCAGCGACTCGGAGGTCACAAACAGCGTCTCCGGATCAAGAGGAAGCGTGACGGGGGTGGCGAGTTCGCCGTCCGGCAGCAACTCGTAATTGAACTCGATCACCGCCAGCCGGGCAGTGGCGATGTCCTCCAGTACATGGTGGTTGGTCAGGATGGCGCGCGGGCTGCACAGCCACCCAGTGCCGAAGCCAACGGTGCGGCCCCGCGTGTCCTTCAATACTACCCGCCCCACCGCCCGGGACGCGCTGCGGGCCAGATCCAGGTACGCCACGCCCACCAGATCGTTGGCCCCCAGTACACGCTCGGCCTGGATACGGGTCTTGCCCGGCCAGCGCCCAGTAACCGCCGCCATTCTCTCGCGGCCCTCGGCCAGCGAGCAGGCATCGGCATAGGGCACGCCCAGACGGGTCAGGCGGGCCTCCAGTTGCTCTTGCGAATTAGCCGCCATCGGGCCGCCCACAGTCAGGCGTTCCAGCGTGCGCGTTCGCTCGGCGTCGCGGCTGATAAAGCGGGCATGCGTCTCCTGCAGCACTTCGGGCGGAATGTCCATGTCGACAGCGTAGCGGAAGGGGTGTGAGACGGGCACGGTAGCCCCAGGCCACCTTCACGTGGTGCAAATTTCGAACTTACAGCTTTCAACATACCTCGACAGGCGCTGCAAGAGAGACCCCTCGCATTCCTCATGGAGATCACCAAGAAAATTCAAGATGCGCTTGCTGAGACTCTGTGGGCCACACTGATTGCCGCTCAGAGTAAGGGCAGCATGAATAGGAGCATCAGCGTCCAACTGCTCCATGCAACAAGAAATGGACCGGGTCATCACGTCCTAGGACTCAAAAAGAGCCTTGAAGACTGCGATGAGCGCCTTTCGAAGGACGGCAGCTCTAATCAAGCCTGTGTTGTGAACAGGGACTTTGCCGAACCCGATGACCATGCCAGAGGACAGCATGACCGGGGTGACCTTGCCGCCCACCACAGTCAAAAACTTACGTGGAACTGCGAGTCGATCACGCAGCCACTACCTTTATGAGCTCAGCGCCGCAAATCTGCCCTCAGCGCACAGGCCTGCCGAGGCTGGTCTTCCCCCCCAGATAGGGGCGCAGCGCCTCTGGCACGCGAATGGTTCCGTCTGCCTGCTGATGGTTTTCCAGCAACGGCACCAGGATGCGGGGCGTGGCGATCCCAGTGTTGTTGAGGGTATAGGCGTAGGTCAGTTTGCCCTCCTCGTCGCGGTAACGCAGCCCAGTGCGGCGGGCCTGCCAGTCGCCCAGATAGCTGCAACTGTGGGTTTCACGGTACAGGTTCTCGCTGGGCACCCAGCTTTCGAGGTCATACATCAGCACTTTGCCCGCACCCATGTCGCCAGTGCAGTTCTGCACGACCCGGTATGGCAACTCCAGTGCCGTCAGCAGGTCCTCGGCGTTCTGCAGAATCTTGTCGAACCACTCCAGCGCCTCAGCCTCGTCGGCGCGGCACAGGACGTACTGCTCGACCTTGCGGAACTCGTGCACCCGGATCAGCCCGCGCACGTCCCGTCCCGCCGAGCCCGCCTCACTACGGAAGGCTGCGCTGATGGCGGCGTAAGTGATCGGCAGGGCGTTCAGCGGCAGTTGTTCTCCTGCGTACAGGCTGTTGACTGGCACTTCCGCTGTCCCGGCCAGCATCAGTTCGTCGCCCTCGATCTTGTAGACCTGATCCTCACCACCCGGGAAATGCCCGCTGCCCAGGAAAGCTTCCGGGCGTGCCAGAGCGCTGGTGCTCAGGGGAGTAAAGCCGCGTTCAGAGAGGAAATCCAGCGCGAACATCTGCACCGCCATTTCGAGCAGCACCGCCTCACCCTTCAGGAGGTAGCTGCGGCTGCCCGACACCCGCGCGACCCGCTCGGGATCGCTCCAGCCCTGACGTTCCAACAGTTCGACATGATCTAAAGGGGCAAAGTCGAATTCCGGCAGGGTGCCCTGGCGACGCAATTCCACGTTCTCTGAGTCGTCCCCGCCCACCGGCACGCTGGCCAGTGGAATGTTCGGCACGCGCAGCAGCAGCTGGCGCAGTTGCTCCTCGTGGGCGCGCAGGGACGGTTCCAGCACCTTGATCTCCTCACCCAGTTCCTTGCCCTTGACGATCAAGGCGGGGCGCTCGGCAGGTGTGGCTCTGGGAACCAGCTTGGCATTGGCATTGCGTTCGGCCTGCATGGCCTCGACGCGCTGCTTGACTCCCAAAAGCTCATGGTCCAGCGCCAGCAGTTCGTCAAGATCAAGGTTGACGCCCTTAACCTTGATGGCGTGCTTGACGGCACCGGCATTCTCACGGATGAATTTCAGGTCCAACATTCAGTCGGCCTCAACAGTGCGGGGCACACGGATAAAGCCGTCCTGCGTTTCGGGAGCCAGCGTTTCAATAACAGATAGAGGGAAAGCCGCACCAGACAGGTCATCGCGCAGAACGTTCACCAGATTCACCGGGCGCTGCATTTCCTCGACGCCACTCGTGTCGACCTCGCGCAGTTGCTCGAAGTAGCCCAGCACGCGGCTGAGGTCCTGGGTCATGGCTTCCCGCTCATCGGGGGTCAGTTCCAGCCGCGCGAGGCTGGCGAGGTGATCCATCTGGGCCGCGTCAATCATGGACGGCAGTATAGATTCCCTGCGCTGCGTTTGGCTTGCACTCACCGGCCAGCCCAGACAGGAAGCTCCGGGTAACATACAGCCCAGCCCCCAGCCCCATCTTTCGGCCGGATATCGCGTGACGGTCTAAGCCGTTGGTCATCCAGCAGCGCTGGGGTTCTGAGTCGTTGTTGCCAGTCAGGAAACGAAGGTCGCCAGCGGGAAGCGCATGCCCATCTCAATCCTATGACCCGAATGAAATGGGCGGGCCATCGTTATGATGAGCCGCCACTCCAGATAAGCCAGAGTCAGGGTTCCTAGCCCAGAAGCTTCACAAAACTCACCGATTCAACGGAGAGCTTGGAGCTGTTGCACACCATCTGAAAGCGACTTATAGCGCCCCCAACTCTCAAATTTAAAACCCAGAACTGGGAAAAGTCACATTGACACCCCGCAACGGGCGGTGTAGCCTTCCTGAATCACAACTGCGTATTCGTGGAACCGCTTCCGAGGGGAAGTGGCAAGGCCGAGGCAAGCTCGGCCCGTCCACACAGGAGGATTCATGAAGAAAGCTATTGCACTTGTCACCCTGACCGCCGCTATCGCCGCTTCGAGCCAGGCTGATGCCGTTCAGGTCACTCTGGCCTGCGGAACCGTGGGGCAGGAACTTCAGCTCTGCAAGGACGGCGCAGCGCGCTGGGCCAAGAAGACCGGCAACACCGTCAAGGTGTTCGAAAGCCCCAACCTGACCAACGACCGCCTGGGCCTGTACCAGCAGCAGCTGGCAGCCAAGAGCGACGCCATTGACGTGTATCAGCTCGACATCATCTGGCCCGGCCTGCTGTCCCAGCACTTCGTGGACCTGAAGGGGAAGATTCCGGCCGCTGAAGTCAACGCGCACTTCAAGAGCATTATCGCTGCCGATACTGTGGACGGCAAGCTGGTCGCCATGCCGTGGTTCACAGACGCCGGACTGCTGTACTACCGCACCGACCTGCTGAAGAAGTACGGCTACAGCGCCGCGCCCAAGACCTGGACCGAATTGGCGACGATGGCCAAGAAGATCCAGGACGGCGAGAAGAAGGCCAACTCCACGTTTGCCGGTTTCGTGTTCCAGGGGAAGAACTACGAAGGTCTGACCTGTGACGCGCTGGAATGGCTCGTGTCCTTCGGCGGCGGCACCATCGTGGATGACAGTGGCAAGATCACGATCAACAACGCCAACGCTGCCAAGGCGATGGACACCGCAGCAAGCTGGGTCAAGTCGATCAGCCCGGCGGGCGTGACCACCTACGGTGAGGAAGAAGCGCGCGGCATCTTCCAGTCAGGCAATGCGGCCTTCATGCGCAACTGGCCTTACGCCTGGGCGCTGGGCCAGAGTGACGACAGCAAGGTGAAGGGCAAGATCGGCGTGGCTCCCCTGCCCAGCGGTGGCAACGGGAACGCAGCAACCCTGGGCGGCTGGAACCTGGGCGTCAGCATGTACTCCAAGAACCAGGCCGCCGCCATCGACCTGGTGCGCTACCTGACCAGCGCTGAAGAGCAGAAGATTCGCGCCGTCGAAGGGGCGTACAACCCCACCCGCCCTGCGCTGTACAAGGATCAGGCCGTCCTGAAGGCCAACCCCTTCTTCGGCAGCCTGCTGGATGTGTTCACCAGCGCAGTGGCCCGTCCTTCCGGCCCCACCAAGCTGAAGTACAACCAGGTTTCGCAGGCCTTCGCCGGCGCAGTCAGTGACGTGATGGCGGGCAAGACCAAGGGCGAAGCTGCCGTCAAGAAGCTGGAGACAGACCTGGCCCGCATCAAGGGTCGCGGCTGGTAAGCGCGGTCCACCCACCCCTCACCGTGAGGTGAGCTGGGGACGCCCGCGTGGATCGGGGCGTCCCCTTTTTTGACTCGCCAGCAAATCAAAGACGAATGGTTGAGAGTTTTCCGTTCCAACCGCTTTTGCAGCAACACCTTCAAAATAGGGCCAAAGTCGACCGCTAAGCTGAAGACACCGCGTCAGAGCAGCCATATTTCACGACAGCACATTTCTTCTGAGCATCACGGGGTATCCCGACCGTTTTCGGGATTCCATCCTTCAGGGACAAGGAGGCCACAGACCATGACCATCAACGCGCCCGCCAAGCCTCCAGCTGCGCCCCCTGCCAGCCGCAAGCGGTCCCCCGGTATCGAGGCGTCCCGTGCCCGGACGGCCATCATCCTGCTGCTGCCCACCCTGATCGCTATCGTGCTGGTTGCGGGCTTCCCGCTATACCGCACGATCTTTTTCTCGGCGCAGGAGGCCAACCTGACCACGCCGGGCCAGGCCACCTTTATTGGCCTGGAAAATTTCTGGTTTACCACCGCCGAGGGCATCGGGCTGGGCTTCCTGCAAGATCCGCAGTGGTGGACCGCTGTGCGCAATACCCTGATCTTCACAGTGTTCTCGGTGTTCCTGGAAACCGTGTTCGGCATGATTATCGCACTGGTGGTGAACAGCGCTTTTGCGGGACGCTCCTTCCTGCGGACGGCCATGCTGATTCCCTGGGCGATTCCCACGGTGGTCTCGGCGCAGATGTGGGCCTACATGTACAACGATTCCTTCGGGCTGATCGGCCAGGGGCTGCTGGGCGGTCAGGCGCTGCTGGCCGATCCGTCCAAGGCCATCTGGGCATTGATCGCGGTGGACGTGTGGAAAACCACCTCGTTCATGGCGCTGCTGATCCTGGCCGGGCTGCAA
Organism: Deinococcus humi; assembly: GCF_014201875.1. Classification (NCBI taxonomy): domain Bacteria; kingdom Thermotogati; phylum Deinococcota; class Deinococci; order Deinococcales; family Deinococcaceae; genus Deinococcus; species Deinococcus humi. The sequence goes on from NZ_JACHFL010000003.1 coordinate 468,861, forward strand.
AGCCTGCCGGGCGACATGTACGAGGCCGCCGACATGGACGGCGCAAGCAAATGGACGCAGTTCTGGCGCATGACTCTGCCGCTGCTACGGCCCGCGCTGCTGGTGGCCCTGGTGTTCCGCAGCCTGGACGCCCTGCGGGTCTTCGACATCATGTACGTGATGCTGGGCGCGAACGTGGCGGCCAGCACCAGCATGACCGGGTATGCCCGTCAGCAACTGATCGACAACCAGTTGCTGGGCACCGGGAGCGCCGTTTCGGTGGCGATTTTTATCATCATCATGGCGATCGTGGTCGTATACGTGACCGCCTTCCGCGTGAAGTTCGACTGAGGAGGGGACAGCTATGAACCTGAAACGCACCAATCCCGGACTGTTCTACCTCCAGCGGACTCTGTTCTACCTGCTGGTGATCGTGATCGCGGTTTACCTGCTGTTTCCCTTCGCCTGGGCAGTGCTGACCAGCTTCCGGCGGGCGGCCGATCTCTTCTTGCCGCCGCTGCAATTCATCGCCGCGCCCACCACCATCGACAATTACACGCAGGTGTTGACGAACCCCAGCTTCCGGCGGGGGCTGCTGTTCAGCACTATTGTGGCCGTGGGTGCTGTCGCCGTCAGCCTACTGTTCGGCTCGTTCGCGGCCTACGCGCTGGGGCGTTTCCGCTTCAAGGGCAAGCAGTTCATCATGTACATCATCCTCGCCGTCAGCGTATTTCCGCAGATCGCCGTGCTGGGCGGTCTGTTCACGCTGATCACGAGATTTGGCCTGTTCGACAACCCCATCGGCCTGATGGTCTCGTACCTGATCTTCACCATTCCGTTCACGGTCTGGGTGCTGACATCCTTCGTGCGCGACATTCCGGGTGAGTTGGAGGAAGCGGCGCTGGTGGATGGCGCCAGCCCCCTGCAGACACTGTTCCGGGTGCTGTTCCCGGTGATGATGCCTGCGCTGGTGACCACCGGCCTGCTGGCTTTCATCAACGCCTGGAACGAATACCTGTTCGCCCTGACCTTCATGAGTACCAATCGCACCGTGCCCGTGGTGATTGCCAACTACTCCGGCGCGTCGCAGTTCGATCAACCGTGGGGGCCGATCATGGCCGCCAGCATCGTGGTCACCATTCCACTGATCGCGCTGGTTCTAATCTTCCAGCGCAACATCGTCTCCGGCCTGACTGCGGGAGCCGTCAAGGGCTGAAGCTTCAGACGTTTTCGTAAGGGCGCCTCTCCGAAGAACTGGAGAGGCGCCCTTCTTCTGTTAACCAGCGCAGCGGTCACGTTCCGCCCGCCTCAGTTCAGCGGCCTGATCCGCTCTCGCTCTACTCCCGCATACGTATCCGCCACATCACGGATGATCCCACGCGCCAGGGTAATCAGGGCGTCCTCGCCAATCTCTTCCAGACGGAAGCAGCCTCCTTCACCGTACTCGCCCTGAAAGGCCCCGGCCACCCGGCGCACCCGCACCAGCACCTCGCACAGTCCCAGACGCAGCCAGGCAGCATAAAAGCCTCCTGGGGGCACGGGGCGCAGACGGTTGGCCGGGTCGCTGGTGAAATCCAGCGTCACGTTATTGAGCGGCAGGCCCGGCCCGCTGGCGGTGCGCAGGGCGTGGTACAGCGCGTTGATGAACGCCTGGCAGGCCTGTTCCTCAGCCTGACGCTCGTGGACATAACGGCGGATGGCAGCCTGTAGCTCGTCGAATTCACTCACCGGAAGACGCTCGTGGCGGACATGTTGGCCCTGTTCATACCATGTCAGCGCGAGGAAGCGGGCCCAGGAATGAAACATTCACGTTATGCTGCCTGACGTGACCCCGGCCCCTGTTCTCTTCATCTCCAACGGCACGGCAGAAGATCTGATCGGGGCGCGGCTGGCGGGGCTGCTGAAGCGTCCCGTCCTCTCTTCCCCGCTGGTGGGCGAGGGGCAGGCGTACGCGGAGCTCAACGGGGCCAGACGGGTGGGGCGCGTACTGCGGCTGCCCAGTGGGGGCTTTCCCTTCGGCAGTCTGGACAACCTGTGGGCGGACCTGCGCGCCGGGCTGATCGGCGAGTCGCTGGGCCAGTGGACGGACGCCGTGCGCGGGGCCAGCGACGCAGCCGCCATCATCGTCGTGGGGGACGCCTATGCGCTGATGGTGGGCACGGTGGCCGCCAGGAAGAACCGTCTGCCCCTGGTTCACGTACAGCCACTGCTGAGCGCGCAGTATCTGGACGGCCTGGGCGTGCGCGGCACCCTGCAGGAACTCAATGCCCTGGGAGCCAATCGGCCCCTGCCCTATGAACTGCGGCTGGCTCGCCGGGCCGATGCCGTGTTCGTGCGGGACGCCGCCACCCAGAGGTACTACCAGCAGCGCGGTGTCCCGGCCCGCTTCGCCGGGAGTTTCGCGATGGACGTGCTGCCCCCGCCAGAACGCGAACTGCATCTCTCCGCAGCCCGTCCGGTCCTCGCCCTGCTGCCCGGTTCTCGCGGGGACCACCGCGAGAGCCTGCCCGTGATGCTGCGTGCCGCTGCCCTGTTGCCGGAGGTGACACCGCTGGTGGCCTGGCCGCACACCTGGAACGCGGTGACGCTGCCAGACGGCTGGACGCTCCAGGTCCAGAGCGAGACCGAGGCCAGGGCAACGGGTGAGGCGGCCGAGGTGGTCCTGTGGCGTCAAGCGTTCGGCGCGGTGGCTCGGGCGGCAGACATCGCCATCGGCACTTCCGGCACGGCGAACGAGCAACTGGCGGGGTTGGGGGTGCCCGTCGTCGCCTTCGCCACGGGCGGCCCCCAGTACACCGTAGGGTTTGCGCGGCGACAGGGGCGGTTGCTGGGTGCGGCCCTGAGGGTGGTGGAGGCGGACCCGGCGGCGCTGGCAGCAGAGGTCCGCACCCTGCTGAGTCAGGGAACACGGCGGGCGGGCGCGGCGCTGGCTGGCCTGACCCGCGTCGGCCCGGCCGGAGCCCTGCCCGTCATCGCCGCGGAGATTGAGGCGCTGGCCCAGTCCGGCCGGCCTCAAGTTCACAGTCCGCACATCTGAACTCCACCGACTCTTCATCCTCTGAATGACGGAAACCTTTTCCCTGTTCGCCACGTATTCCTCTGTTGGCGGACTGATCGGTGGCATGGTAAAATGGACGACTGCCTTTGGGCGGGCGATGGCCCGCAAATGCGTTTGCTAGACTGGCGCGTTCCGGCATCCGGTCTAGTTCCTGACGACCCGAATTCCGCCTTCACCCGATTGACCCATTCTCTTGCCGCAGGAGGCCGCATGGCAGAGTCCAACAAAGCAGCACCCGATCCCGTAATTGACAATCCGCAGGCCGCCCCCAAGCCCGCCGACAAGAAGCGCGCCCGTGTGGGCGGGGCCAAGCCAGTCGCCGCCAGAGCCGCCCCTGTGCAAGAAACTCCGGCCAAGGCCGCTCCAGCCAAGAAGGCGTCCGCCAAGAAAGTAGCTCCGGAAGGCGAGGCTTCTGTCAAGGCCGCCGCCAAGAAGCCTGCACCCAAAAAAGCCGAGAGCACTGCGGCTGAACCAAAGACTAAGCAGGCGGCCAGCACCAAGAAAGCCGCTGATACCGAGGCACCCGCCAAGACCGATAAGAAGACGGCGCCTGCGGCGGCCAAGGCACCAGCTGGCAAGCCGGCAGGCAAGGCAACCGCTGCGCCCAAGGTCAGCGTGGCGGACAAGCCGTATTACGCGCACCCCGGCATTCAGGAGTTGCTCAAGACGGGCAAGGCGGCAGGCGTGCTGGCCTCCGAGGACATCGCCACGGCGCTGGCCACCGCACTGGAAGCCAACGGCCTTGATCCGGAAAACCCGGAAAACGCGGACGCCTTCGAGGACTTGCAGCTGTATCTGGCCGCCCAGAATATCGAGGTGCAGGACGCTGACGAGGACGACGAGGAAGAGGCCGACGACGAGGAAACTGAGGACGGCCCCGCCGCCACCCGCTCCGCCAACCAGCCCGACGATGAGGAAAAGTACTTTGACGACATGCCGCGTGCCGTTAGCAATGACCCGGTGCGCCAGTACCTGCACGAGATCGGGCGGGTGCCGCTGCTGACCCTGGAAGAGGAAATCGCGCTGGCCCGCCGCATCGAGGAAGGCGAAGAAGCCCGAAAGGTTCTGGAAGAAGAACTGGAAATGGAAGACCGCGCCCGCCGCCGCCAGATGCGTCAGGTCGAGGACGGCGCGGCAGCCCGCCAAGGTCTGATCGAGGCGAACCTGCGCCTGGTGGTCAGCATTGCCAAGAAGTACACCGGACGCGGCCTGGGTTTCCTGGATCTGATTCAGGAGGGCAACCAGGGGCTTATCCGCGCAGTGGAGAAGTTCGAGTACCGCCGCCGCTACAAGTTCTCCACCTACGCGACGTGGTGGATCCGGCAGGCCATCAACCGCGCCATCGCGGACCAGGCGCGCACCATCCGCATTCCGGTGCATATGGTGGAGACCATCAACAAGCTGACCCGCACAGCCCGCCAGCTGCAGCAGGAGCTCTCGCGTGAAGCGACGCACGAGGAAATCGCCGAGGCGATGGGACCGGGCTGGGACGCCAACAAGGTGGAGGAGGTCCAGAAGGTCAGCCAGGAGCCGGTGTCGCTGGAAACCCCCATCGGCGACGAGAAGGACAGCTTCTACGGCGACTTCATCCCCGACGACAATCTGGATTCCCCGGTGGACAACGCCGCCAAGACCCTGCTCAGTGAGGAACTGGAAAAGGCGCTGTCGAAGCTGACCGAGCGCGAGGCGATGGTCCTCAAGTTCCGCAAAGGCCTCGTGGATGGCCGCGAACACACGCTGGAGGAAGTTGGCCAGCGCTTCAATGTTACCCGCGAACGCATCCGCCAGATCGAGAACAAGGCGCTGCGTAAGCTGAAGTACCACGAGAGCCGCACCCGCAAGCTGCGCGATTTCCTGGACTGAACCACAGGCTTTCTGATCCCGCTCCCGACGCAATCTGGGGCGGGTCTTTTCTTTTCCCTGAGCGGGGAGGTGGCTCCCACTTTCCTCCTTTGCGATATTCCTGACCGACAGCTGCAAAATGAGGCGGCGACCGCGCTGTCCAAGCTTCTGCACTTTTGCCGATCCTGGCCCCTTTTGATAACAATGGCCCCCTCGTCGAGCTTGGGGCTGCGCGAGAGCAGTTCCTCTGGGCCGGAAAGCCGATGCCCCAAAACAAGCGCGACTTACGCCCCCGACTCCGGCAACTTTCCTGTATCGGAGCGCGTATTCTCCAGGCAAGATGACCTTTGGGAAAGACGGTTGACCACCGCGCCGCATGAAGAATCCTGGCTCGACGCGCCCGCCCGGGTCTCCTGGCGGGCCTACGGGCTGGCGCTGCTCCCGCTGGCGACGGCAGGCTGGCTGCCGTGGTGGGGGACCGCGCTGCTATGCGTGCTGTTTGGCCTCGCCGTGCGCTGGCCGCGCTGGGAGGAGGGGCGCCTGCTGCTCAGCCTGCTGATCGTGGGTGGCGCAGCGGTGGCCCTGGCCCCAGCCGCCCTGGCAACGGGCCGGACCGCGCTGGTGGGTCTGGCCCTGCATTACCTGGCCCTGTTTTTCGTGGCACTGGCCCTGAACTGGACCGCGAGCCGGATCAGCGATGGGCTGCGGCGCAGCCGCACTGCACTGCTCGCGCCCCTGCTGATCGGGCTGCTGGCCCCGCAGCCGGGGCTGGTGCTGGCCCTGGCTGGGGGGCTGCTGGCCGTGCCAGGCCGCGACGAGCGTAGGGGCAGCGGTCCGAGTAAACCGGCATCCCGTGTGTGGTGGACGGTGGGTGCGGCGCTGGCCGTACTGCTGATTTGCTCCGTGCTGCTGCCGCGTCAGACGGTGAACTGGGCAGATCCGGGGAAGCCGCCGTCACCATCTACCGTTCAGGCGTCACCGCCGGCAAACCAGGCGACGCCTCCGAACCTCACCCAGACTCCTGCCCCCCCGGCCACGCCCGGCCTGCAACTGCCCTTCCAGTTCAGCATAAACAACGTCTATCTGCCCATTGACGCGATTCTGCTGGTGGGGCTCCTGCTGCTGTTGGCGGGCGGCGGACTGATGATGAGGTTCCGACAGCAGCAGAGACGCAAACTCCGCCTCATCGAGATGCTGATGGTGGCGGGCCTGCTGCTGACCGGGGCGCTGTGGCTGGCGGCGGGCGTGCTGCTGTCCGGCGGCGACGGCGGAGGTTCGGGTGCGGCGCAACAGCCCGTTCCCGGCCGCGACAATGCCCTGGCAGCCATGCTGAGCAATATTACCGGGCGCAGGCAGATCGACATCAGCGGCTTTGTGCAAGGCCTGCTGTGGCTCAGCCTGGTGGTGCTTTTCTTGGTGGCCGCAGCGCTGTTCCGGCTCAACTGGACCCAGAACAGGCTGAAGGATGGCGAGGAGCAGGACCCGTCAGGACCGGACACCCGCCTCATTTCCTCCCCCCATGCACCCCTGCACCGTGTCCGCCTCGCCTACCGGCAGGCTGAGGAGGCCCTGCGGCAGCATGGGCGCGGCAGGATGGCGGCGGAAACCCCGGCGGGCTACGCGGCGCGCCTCTCTGCCCTTGACACGGTGCTGACCGGGCCACTGGACACGCTGACCCGCGCTTATGGCCCAGTGCGCTACGGCGGGCGCGTGACCGACGAGGACGCGGCCGGGGCCGAAGCGGCGACGCACGAGCTGGTAACGGTGCTTCCCACTTTGCCTCCACCGCACGATCCCCCCGACGAAGCCTCCCTCGCAAACAAGGAAAATCCATGACCGAAACGCCCATCTCACAACCATTTGCCCGCTCCATCCTGGACAACATCGCCCGCGTCCTGGTGGGCAAGGCGGACGTGTCCGGACTGGCCCTGGCCGGGGTACTGGCCGGAGGCCACGTTCTGCTCGAAGATGCCCCGGGTACGGGCAAGACGATGCTGGCCCGCGCGCTGGCCGTCAGCCTGGGCCTGACCTTTACCCGCGTTCAGTTCACTCCAGATCTGCTGCCCGGCGACGTGACTGGCGTGAGCGTCTACCGCCCCGCCAGCGGCACCTTCGAGTTCGTGCCTGGGCCGATCTTCACTGGCGTCCTGCTGGCCGATGAGATCAACCGGGCCACCCCCAAAACCCAGTCCGCGCTGCTGGAAGCGATGGGCGAGGGGCAGGTCACCGAGTCCGGCGTGACCCATACGCTGGAACAGCCCTTTGTGGTGATCGCCACCCAGAACCCCATCGAGAACGAGGGCACCTACCGCCTGCCTGAAGCGCAACTGGACCGCTTTCTGCTGCGACTTTCGGTGGGTTATCCCACCCTGGACGAGGAGGTGGCCATGCTGGCGCGCCTGCAGGGCCAGCACCCCATTTTCTCGCTGGAACCTGTGGCCGTGCCCGCCGATCTGCTGTCCGCCCGCCGGGCGGTTCAGGCCGTGCATGTTTCGGAGGATTTGCGGCGCTACCTCTCCTCGCTCTCGGCCCGAACCCGCACGCATGCTGCCGTGGCCCTCGGCGGTGGCCCACGTGCCAGCCTGGCCCTGCAGGGGGTGTCTCAGGCGCTGGCGTGGATGGAGGGGCGCGAATACGTGACCCCCGATGACGTGCAGCGGGCTGCTCCAGGCGTTCTGGCCCACCGTCTGAGCCTCAGGATCGAGGCGAGGCTGCAGGGTCTGCCCGCCGAGGAAGTGGTCCGCGAGGTGTTGCGATCCGAGCCGGTGCCCGTCGAGGCTGCCCCGCTGCAGGCCGAGGGCGCTGCCCGCCGGTGAACCTGCTGCTGACCGCCCTGCTGTGGCTGGGCGTCTTTGCCCTGCTGGCGGCGCTGTTGTGGTGGGCCTACCGTGCGCCACCGCGCGTCGCCCTGCGCCGGGAGGTGCCGCCGAACGGCTTTCAGGGCACCCGTCTGCCGCTCACGGTCCAGCTTGAACTTCACAGCCGCCTCCCGGTCCGGTATCTGATCGAGGACCCTACGCCGCGCACGGTGGTTTCGGAGACACCCGTGCGCCTGTCTGGTGAGGTCATGGGGACGCAGAGTCACGAGGTCCAGACCCGCGTGACCCTCAACAGCCGGGGCGTCTACGAGTGGCCGGGCGCGACGCTCCACTGGGCCGATCCGCTGGGCCTGTTCTGGCGCAGCGTTCCGGTGGCCGCCCAGCAGCGCTTAGACGTCTTTCCCGGTCCCCACGGCCTGCGTCTGCCGGACCTGCTGCGCCCCCTACTGAGCGAGGGTGGCCTAAGCCGCAGGCTGGGGCTGGACGATCCCATCAGTCTGCGCAGCGTGCGTGATTACGTGCCGGGCGACCCACCGGGCCGCATCCACTGGCGCTCCAGTGCCCGCAGCGGCACCCTGAGTGTCCGCGAACCCGAACGCACGGCGGCCAGCAGCGTGACCGTTTATCTGGATGTGAGCAGTGGGGGCGAGGTCTACACCGAGAGTGCCGTGCGGCTGGCGGCCAGCCTGGTGCAAGAGGCCCTGGCCCTGGAGCTGCCCGTTTCGGTGGCGACGAACGACGGCGCGACTCCGGCAGGCCGCCACGCCGAGGCGCTCCATTCTGCCCTGCTGCGGCTGGCCCAGATTCGGCCAGACCACGCAGCTCCGGTCATTCCGCCCACGCGCAGTGGGGGCAACCTGATCATCCTGAGCGCCAACCCCACGCCCGCTCTGATCACCGGGGCCATGCGGGCGCGGGCCACCGCCAGTCGGGTCGCCATCGTCGCCATGCCCGAGGGCTTTTACCTGGAACCCGGCGAGAAGCCGCGCCGCCAGTGGGTGGCCGCTCCCGACTCGGTCAGGAACCTGGAGCGGCAGGCCGGGGTACTGGCCGGGGCGGGCATCCTGGTCTTCGTGCTGCGCGGCAATCAGAGCGTGTTGCGACTGGGTGGCTGAGGCGGCATTCCTTTTGCCTTCCTCCGCCTGTTGCCAAGATGAAGGAAGCGCTCAGGCCCGTGCCCAGGCCTGCTTGGTAGCGTAGGACCATGACCCAGAATGACGACCGCCACGACGTGAAGCCCGCGCCCTCCACGGCAGCCGGTGAGAAACAGGAACCCACCAATGTGGAGCTGCAATTCATGGGCCACACCGATGTCCGTGAGGAACTGGACGCCGAGGTCAAAGCCGAGAGTCGCGAGACCGACGACTACCGTGAACGCGGCATGGACAAGCAGGACGTCGCCTCGGACCTGAGCATGGACGCCAGTGATCCGCCCAGCACCAACATGGGTGACGCCGATGAAGAAATGACCCCCTGAGCAGTTCAGCCTTCAGGGGATGGCGCGGCAGGGTCCAGCAGTCTGGAGGTCAGCCCCGAGTGGCGGCCAGGACTTTGAAGCCGCCCGTCCGCGCCAGTTCTTGTGTAGAGCCGATCTTCTGGAGAGCTGTCTCGTAGGGCAGGGGTTCATTCGCCACCAGATACAGCGTTCCACCCACCTTCAAGCGGCGTGAGGCCGTGGCCAGAAACTCCAGGGCCACGTCCAAGACCACGCCGCGCCCGATATGAAACGGTGGATTGGTCAGGATGAAATCGAAGGTTCGTTCGCCCAGAGCCGAGTCCACATCCGAGTGAATGACCTCACCATTCAGGTGGTTGGCCTCTAACGTCTGCCGTGAGCTGCGGACGCTCTGCAGATCGCCGTCGACCAGGGTGACGTCCGCTCCACGCTGGGCCGCCCATGCCCCAATCAACCCCGCGCCGCAGCCCAGGTCAAGCACTCGTTGACCGGCCAGATCCAACCCATCGAGCGTTTCGAGCAGCAACGTCGTGGCCTTGTCCGACTTGCTGGCGCTGAACACGCCGGGCAGGCCAATCACCTGCACCCCGAATGCCTCGTATTTTTCCGCTTCCGGGACGGGAGGCGTAGGGCCGGGACGGCGAACCAGTCGGGCCACGCGCATACCGCCGTCACGGGCCACCGTCTCCCCCGTCCCAAAGGCCGCGCCCGCCGCACGGACGTAGCGATCGAAGCCCTTATCGCGGTCTCCGGCCAGGTAGAGCGTGCCGCCCGGCGGGGTCTGCGCGTGCGCCCAGGCCACCTGTGCGAGCACATAGGCATTGCCCCGGTCGCCGGCCAGCGTCAGGGCCACCGTTCGCGCCCGCTCTGGCCAGCGCTCCTGCAGCGCGTCGCCTGGAACAGCGGCCATTGGTTCATGGCCAGCAGCTTCTAGCACGGCCAGCGCCGCCGCCGAACCCTCCACTGCACGCAGGGTCACGCCGGGCAGGCTGCCCAGCAGGCCGCCCGCCGCCGTGAGATCCAGCACTTCACCGGAGACCCGGTCCTTCCGCATCGTCTGCGCTAGCAACTCCTGGGCCGCTTCCACACCCGCAAAGCCGCGAACGCCGGGCTTGGTCAGCGCGCTCAGACCTTCCAGGCGTTGACCGAGTTTGGCAGGGCGAATTCCAAAATAGTTCCCGCCGGCCTCAGCTTCCTCACGCGCAGGCGGGCGGGCGATCCTGATTTTCTGCTTCTTACGGCCAGTCACAACCCTCGATCTATCACATGATGTTGCGCTATGCACTCATTCAAGAGCAACCCAACGCCATTCACATGCACTGCACAGCCCCAGGGCCCATGCTGAAGGGGCCAAACAATCCAACCTGACCGGGTGAAGTCAGGCACGGCTGCCCCACAACAGAAGTGGGGCTTTTTCCTGCTGCTATTCGCGCCCGTCCACCACACCCTGACCCTCGTGGTCTTCGGAGATCTCCAGCGCGTCCAGGCGAAGAGCGAACCGGCGCTGAAAATCGGCCCGCAACGCGTCCAAATCAGCAGACGGGTTTCCACGAACCGTCAGACCCAGGCGATCCGCCCCCGCCTGTGACCACAGCCGCAGGGTGTGCTGAGTATGGTCCAGCCCGTGTCCCGCCAACCAGAAAGCAACCTCACGCGGGAACAGTTTGACGCCCTTGGCCTTGAGCATGCCGCCCACATTGCCGAAGACACCGCCGGGCAGGTAAACGCCGTCCGCACGCCGTTCCAGCCGGGTCAGATCCCCTGTGCGGAACCGCAGCAGCGGCATGGCCTGCTTGCACAGATGGGTCACCACGAGTTCGCCGCGTTCGCCCTCGGGCAGGGCCGCCCCGGTTTCGGGATCGATCACCTCCAGATACACCCAGTCTTCCAGCACACGCAGGCCGTTCTTTTCAGGCGTTTCCAGGGCCATCATTCCGGCCTCGCTGCTGGCGTAGGCGTCAAGCGCCACGCCGCCCAGAGCCGCCTCCACCCGCTCCCGCCGACCCACGATGCTGGTCAGCGGCTCCCCGGAGGAGATCAGCAACTCCACCCGCGCGCCCGCCTCACCCAGCCGCTGGGCGAAACTGGGGGCCGAGACGAGCACCCGCACACCCAGTTTCTGAATGGCCTCCAGTTGCGCCTCGGACTCGCCGGGGCCGAAGGGAAGGGTCTTGGCGCCCAGCAGCTCGAGGCCGTCTTGCATGATCCAGCCGCCCGCAAAACGGTGGTAGCCGAAGGCAATCTGAACGTGGTCTGTGGGCCGGACACCAGCCCGTGCCAGGGCGGAGGCCGCCGCGCGCCCATGCGCGTCAATGTCGGCCCGCGTCGCATATTCCGGCAGCCAGCTCCCACCCGGATGCGGCGTGAGGTGAACGCGCACGGCGTCGGGATGGGCGAGTTCACCCGCCTCGAACGCCTGCGTGAGTCTCTCGCGGCTCAGGAAGGGAACGTCGGCCCAGTCTGTTTTTTCGGGGAGATTCTGAAGGGCAGCGCGATAAAGAGGCAGGTGTTTAAGCCTGGCCAGCACTTCGGTCTGATGCGGGGGGGAAGTGGTACTCGGTTGGAGCGTATTGGTCATTGGGTATCCTCTGCGGGAGGAGTGAAGCGGTCAAGCCTGTGTGGCGGTCTCCGATTCCCGGCGCCCCACCCTCACATCCAGCGTTTGCGCCGCTTGTAGCTCTTGACGTCCCTGAAGCTCTTGCGCGCGCCGCCCTCGGTGACGCCCAGGTAGAACTCCTTGACATCGGGATTGCTGGCCAGCTGGGCGCTGAGGCCCTCCATCACGATGCGGCCGTTTTCCATGACGTAGCCGTAATCGCTGTTCCGGAGGGCAATGTTGGCGTTCTGCTCCACCACCAGCACGCTCAGGCCCTCCTCGCGGTTGATGCGGCGCACGTTGTCGAAGATCTCGGCCACCAGCAGCGGCGCGAGGCCCAGGCTGGGTTCGTCCAGCAGCAGCACGCGTGGGTGGGCCATCAGTGCGCGCCCGATGGCGATCATCTGCTGCTCGCCGCCGGAGGTGTACCCGGCCTGCTTGTGCCGTAGCGCGGGCAGCTTGGGAAAGTAGGTGTAGATACGTTCCAGATCAGCATGCCAGTTGCCCCGCCCCAGGATCGCCCCGGCCCGCAGGTTTTCCTCCACCGACAGGTGCTTGAAGACACGGCGGCCTTCCGGCACCTGCACCACGCCGGATTTGACGACTTCGGTGCCGTTCAGGGCGCTCAGGGTCCGGCCCGCAAAGGAGATGGTGCCCTCCCTGATCTTGCCGTTCTCGGGTTTCAGCAGGCCGGAAATCGCCCGCAGGGTTGTCGTTTTGCCCGCACCGTTGGTCCCGAGCAGCGACGTGACCTGCCCGGCCCGCACTGTCAGGCTCACGCCGCGCAAGACCTGAATAATATCGTGATAGACGACTTCTACATTGTTGACGGTCAGGTCATCCTGGCTGGCGGAGGTCTGGGCGGGCGGGGCAGAAGCGGGTTGGGGGGAAGAGAGGGTCATGGGCGTGGGCCTCCAGGGCGGGGGCAAGCTGGAATGGGAAGGAGGCGTGGGTCACGCGCCTCCTTCCCCAGGCAATTCCAGCAGGGGTAAGTCAGGCGAGGCGCCTCATTTCATCGGATGAATGAGCTGGAACAGCGCGCTGCGCTGCGCCCCGGTGATCGCCTTGAAGTTGCCGGTAGCGTCGGCCTGCAGCAGGCGCTGGCTTTCGGCGCCGATGTGGTCCTTGGCACTGAAGGTCACCGGGCCAACGGCAAAACCAGGGTTGAAGGCTCTGGTACCGTTCATGCTGATCAGGCCCTTGTAGACCCCGGCTGCGTCCGGGGAGTTCCCCGCGCGCTTCATGGCCTCGATGGCGATGGCGGCGGCCTGCATCCCGCTGGTGTAATGCACGCTGCGGATGGTGTCGCCCGCACGCTTGTACTGTGCGCCGATCTTCTTGACCAGCTGGATGCCGGGCTGGTTCCCCTCGTCGTACAGGTAGTAACTGGTGGCCCAGATGAAGTCCTTGGCAGCGTCCCCAGCCAGCTTGGTCAGGTCCTCACCGCCGGTGTAGTGCGCGCCCATGAACTGCATCTTGCCCAGCAGGCCTAGGCGCTTGGCGTCCTTGAGGATGTTGGCCACCGGCCCGGCGGTGTTCTGGTTGATGATGTACTTCGCCCCCTGCGACTCCAGCCGCTTGAGCAGGGCGGTGTTGTCCAAGTTGTTGCCGCCCACTTCCTGCACGTCGGTGATCTTGAGGCTCAGGCGTTCGGCGGCCTTGCGGGCGTCCACCACCGGATCGCGCCCGAAGGGGCTGGGGTTGACGACCAGCGCTACCTTCGCGCCGCGCTCCTTTTTCGCGATGTATTCCATCAGTGCCACGATGTTCTCGGAATAGCTGCTGACCGGCAAGAAGGTGTAGGTGTTGTCCGGCGCGTCGATGATGCCGATGTGATAGCTGGCCGTCAGCGTGGGAATCTTGGTCTCCTGAATCACGCTCTTGAGTTGCAAGGCTCCACCCGTCGCGTAGCCCAGGAACACCGGGGCATTCAGGTTGCCCACGAAGTCCTCGAAGTTGCGCTGGGTGTTGGCGTTGTTGTACTGGTCATCGCGCGTGACGCAGTTCAGGGTGATGCCCGGCAGCATCTTCTGCGCGTTGGCGTATTTGCAGTAGTCCTCGACGCCCGCCGCGTAGCTGGCCCCGGCATCGCTCGTCGGCCCGGTGATGGCCCCGGACCACGGCAGCGTGACCGTCTTCTGGGCCGCGGCGAAGGAGAGGGAAACGAGGGCGGACAGCAGCAGGGTTTTCTTCATGGGTGGATCCTCCAGAGGGTGAGAGGGCGAGAAAGAGAAACAGGCGTTGAGATTGGGAGGTGTTCGAGTTCATTTCGTTCCGCGTCGGTCAGAAGTGCGCCTGCCCGTCGCTGCATTGCATGAACGCTTGATCTTGGGCCATTCGCTCTGCTCACGGGACCGCTAGAACTTGTACGGCCACTTCTTGAAATAGAGCCTGGACAGGCGCCACCAGTTGGCCAGTCCGCGCGGCTCGAACATCAGGAAGAGGACGATGGCGAGGCCGAAGGACAGCGGGCGCAACGCTGTCGCCACGTCCACCCCCGCCGGGAAGAGGTTCTGCGAGCCGAGCCACTGACTGCCGTTGCCCACCAGGCGGTCCAGGGTCACGATGAACAGCGGCCCCAGGAAGGACCCCGGCAGGCTGCCCAGGCCGCCCACAATGGCCATCGCCAGCAGTTGGATGGAGATGTGCAAGCCGTAATCTTCGATCACCACGGCTTTCTGGAAGTACGCGAACAGCCCGCCCGCGATGCCCGCGTAGAAAGAGCCGATCATGAACGCCATGATCTTGGCGGTGCCGGGGTTGATGCCCATCGCGGCGGCAGCCCGGTCATTGTCCCGCACGGCGATCAGCGATCTTCCGTGTTTGGTGCGCAGTACGTTGCGCCACAGCAGCCCCATGACCACCAGCACGGGCAGAATCAGGTAGTACCACACGAAATTGTGGTTGAAGAAGGTGGCCTTGACCCCGAACACCTGAACCTGCGGCAGGCTGATCGCGCCCCCCTGCGCCAGCAGCGGCGTGTGCCCCACCCCCCACTCGAAAATGATCTGAAAGGCCAGGGTGGCCACCGCCAGGTACAAGTATTTGAGGCGCAGGCTGGGCAGGCCGACGAAAGTGCCCACCAGGGCCCCCGCGATTCCCCCGATGGGAATGGCGAGGAAGAACGGCAGATTCAGCCGCGTGGCGGCCAGCGCTGTGGCATATGCTCCTACGCCCATGAACGCGGCCTGCCCGATATTGATCAGGCCGGTGTACCCGGTGGTGATGTTCAGCCCGATCACCGCCACGGCGTAGATCATGATCATGTTCACGTCACGCAGCATGGTCTTGGGCAGGATCAGCGGCAACAGCAGCAACAGACCGATCAGGACGATCACGCTCAGTTGCTCGGCGTAGGTGGCGAAGATGGTCTGGTCCTGCTGGTACTTCGTGCGGTAATTGCCGGTCTGGGTGAAGCGGGAAGCGGGCATCAGCGCACGTCCCATGCGGACGTGGGGCCAAATGCAGGGGCTTTCCGCAGACCGCCAGACTCCTGCCCCGTTGACAGGCCGCAGCGCCTACACACGCTCGATCTCCTTGGTCCCGAACAGGCCGTAAGGGCGGATCAGCAGCACGATGATCAGGATGATGAAGGGAAACACCTCGCGGGTACCGCCCCCCGGCACGATGCCATCCAGGTAGCCCGCCGAGAGATTTTCCAGAATCCCGATCAGCATGCCGCCTACGATGGCCCCCACCACGCTGTCCAGACCGCCCAGGATCACCACCGGAAAAACCTTGAGGCCGATGCCCGCTAGACCGCCCAGGGTCAGGCCGCTCATTAGGCCCAGGATCACGCCCGCCGCCGCGGCGGTGAGGCCCGCCGCCGCCCAGGCCAGGGCAAACACGCGCTCCACGCTGGTGCCAACGCTCATGGCAGCCATCTGGTCATCGGCGACGGCGCGCATGGTGATGCCCAGGGTGCTCTTATTGAAAAAGTAGGTGAACCCCCCCAGCAGGCCCAGCGCCATCAGGACGCCCGCGATCTGCGTCTTTGAGAGGGGCAGGCCGAACAGCTCGATGCCCTGTCCGGTCAGCAGCGCGGGCCGCTCGAAGCTGAAGGTTCCCGCACCGTAGGGCGTCAGGTGGATCAGCCCGTCGATGACGCTGCTCAGGCCAATCGTGACCATGATGACCGCGATGATCGGCTCGCCCACCATGCGCCTCAGGAAGACGCGCTCGATCAGCATCCCGAGCACGAACGTCGCCAGCATGGCGATCAGTCCGGCCAGCCAGAAATTGACCCCACGCTGCGTCAGGGCGAAGGCAATAAACGCCCCGGTGGCGATGATCTGTCCGTGCGCGAAGTTGATCACGCGGCTGGACTTGTAGATCAGCACAAACCCCAGCGCGGCCAGGGCATAGACGCTGCCAATCACGACGCCCGCGATCAGTAGTTGCGGCAGTAGTTCCACTCGGACCTCCGGTGAAGTGCAAAGTGTGCAGTCGAGAGGGTGGAGGTGGGGCAGGCTGGGGCCGTCATGCCCTCACCCCTTGCGCCTGCACGCTGATCCGTGGCAACCGCTGTTCGGCCCCCGGAATGCGGTGAACGACCACGTCCGTCTCCACGCGCTGGGTCTGCCCATCCTGGTACTTGAACGTCGCCTCCACCCGCACCGCGTCCGAGCCGTCATAGAGGGCGGCAACGATGGGGGCGTACTTCTGGCGGATCAGCTTGCGCCTTACCTTTCCGGTGCGGGTCAGTTCGTCGTCGTCGGCGTCCAGCAGCTTGTACAGCAGCACGAACCGGGCGATACGCTCATGGGGTTCCAGCCGGGTATTGGCCTCCTGCACTTCCTTCAGGATCAATTCGGCCAGCTCCGGCTTGCTGCTGAGGTCCATGTACGTGCTGTAGGCGATCTGGCGCTTCTCGGCCCACTGCCCGGCGGTGAGGGGATCGACGTTCAGAAAGGCCGTGACCTCGTTCTCACCGTCGCCAAAGGCCACCGCCTCCTTGATGTAGGGGCTGAATTTCAGCCGGTTCTCAATGAACTGTGGACTGAAGGTCTCGCCATTCGCCGTTTTCATTACGTCGCTCAGCCGGTCGATGACCTGCAGGTGGCCGTCGGGGGTCAGGCGTCCAGCGTCGCCGCTGTGCAGCCAGCCGTCCCGAATCGTCTCGGCGCTGGCGTCGTCGCGCTTGTAGTAGCCCACCACCACGGCGGGACTGCGGCTGATGATCTCGCCCTCCTCGGTGATGCGAACCTCGCCGCCGGGCAGAATCTTGCCCACAGTGTCGAAGCGCACGTCGCCGTCGCGGTGGACGTAGGCAATCCCGATATTCTCGGTCTGGCCGTAAATCTGTTTCAGGTTCACGCCCAAGCCGTGGTAGAAGCGGAAGACGTCCGGCCCCAGCGCCGCGCCGCCAGTGTAGGCGCGCTTGAGGCGCAGGAATCCCAGCCCGTCAAGCAACGGACGGGTCAGGCCCCAGTACGCCACCCAGCGCTTGAGGGCCGCCGCACCGCCCGCCTTCTTGCCACTTAGGCTGGCATCAGCAGCGTCGGTGCTCCACTGCAACAGCTTGCGGTACAGCGCCCGATTGGGGCCGTAGCTCTCCTGCATGCGGATGAACATGCTGCTCTGAATGCCCTCCCATACGCGTGGCGGGGCGAACATGAAGTGCGGGCCGATCTCCACGAGATCGCTCATGGCCGTCTCGTTGCTTTCGGGGAAATTGACGGTCACCGCGTTGGCCAGCGCCACCGCCACCGTCATCATCTGCTCGCCAATCCAGGCCATCGGCAGGAAGGACAGGTAATCGTCGCCGGGGTTCAGCGGGTCCACCTCACCCAGCGCCCGGCCCATGTACAGCAGATTGCGGTGCGACAGCATGGCCGCCTTGGGGTTCCCGGTGGTGCCGGAGGTGAGGCTGAAGTGACACACGTCGTCGGGCCTGCCCTGGGCGGCCTCACGGTCAAAGATGGTGGCCGCTTCCGCTCTGCCCAGTTCCAGCAGTTTCTCAAAGGACATGAACCAGTCGTCGCCCGCGTGCTTGCTCATGCCGCGCGCGTCCTCGTAGATCACCTTCCGGATGTTGGGGAGACTGGCGCGGTGCTCGAGCAGCTTGTCCACCTGCTCCTCGTCCTCGGCCAGGACCACCACGGCGTCGGTGTAGTCCAGCACGTAACGCACTTCCTCGGCCACGCTGCTCTGGTACACGCCCACGCTGACGGCCCCCAGCGCCTGCGCGCCGACTTCCATGAACACCCAGGCGGGAATGTTGTCGGCCAGGACCGCGACCTTCTCGCCACGCACGACGCCCAGGGCATGCAGTCCGGCGGCGACCTCGCGCGCCCGGGCCAGATAGTCCGCGTACGTCGTCTCGTTCCAGATGCCGTACTCCTTGTGGCGCAGGGCGACGGCTTTAGGCGTCTGGACCGCACGTTTTGCAAGGAGTTGGGGGATGGTCAGGGCGGTCACATCGCCAACGTCGTAGGCGGTCATGCCCCCACCGCATGTTTTTGCTCGGCGACGCCCGTGTACGCCTCGATCACGCGCGGATCGGCGCTCACCACTTCGGGCCGTCCGCCCGCGATCAATTGGCCAAAATCCAGCACGTACACGCGGTCACTGATGTCCATGACCACACCCATATCGTGCTCGATCAGCACCACCGTGACGCCCTGCTCGCGCTGGATGTCTAGGATAAAGCGCACCATGTCCTCCTTTTCCTCGACGTTCATGCCTGCCATCGGCTCGTCGAGCAACAGCAGTTCCGGAGACAGGGTCAGGGCGCGGGCCACCTCCACCCGTTTCTGGATGCCGTAGGCCAGGGTGCCCACCGGATGCGAGCGGTGCTGTTCCAGTTCCATGAAATCGATAATGCGCTCGACGTAGGCGCGGTTTTCGGCCTCCTGGCGACTGGCGCGGCCATAAAAGACCAGGCTGTCCAGCAGACCGTAACGCAGGTGCGTGTGCCGGGCCAACAACAGGTTTTCCACGACACTCAGCCCCCGGAACAGCTCCAGGTTCTGGAAGGCGCGGGCTATGCCGTAGCCGGTGACCACGTTGGGGGCGGCGCGGCTCAGGTCATGCTGGCCGAAGGTGATGCGGCCCCGTGTTGGGTGATAGAAGCCGCTGATGCAGTTGAGCAGGCTGGTCTTGCCCGCCCCGTTCGGCCCGATGATGCTGACGATCTCACCCGGCGGCACGGTCAGGCTCACGTCGGTCAGCGCGTTGAGGCCGCCGAACGTGAGGGTGACCCCCTGAACTTCGAGTTGCGGAGCTGAAGGCTGAGACATGACACCTCGCGGGCACAGGCTTAAGGAACGGCGTATAGACGATTTCAAAAAGAGTTGTCGGTGAAACGATTATGGGGGGCGAATCCGATTCGGGAGCCCTGATTGATCTAGACATTCCATCGGCCCAGAACATTTCAAAGGTTATCTGTCTAGACCAATATCGACATCTGCATGGCTGTCATCCTCAGACTGGTCAGCACCCCATTCCCTCCTGCCGCCAGAGGCTCCGCCGTGAAAACTCCGCTTACCCCGCTTGAACCCGTTCTGCGCGCCCTGCACATCCACCACAGTCGTCCAGCGATCAAGGCGGGCGATCTGACACTGGGCTACGCCGACTTGGCCGGACGGACCGCCCGTTTCCTGACGTTGCTGAAAGCCAGCGGGCTGACTCGTGGGGCACACGTCCTGCTGATCTCGCCCAACACGCCGGACGCGCTGCTGGCCTTTCACGCTGTGCCGCTGGCCGGGGGCGTGATCGTACCCCTCAATCCCGCCTTCAGCGACGAGGCCCTGGGTTTTCTGGCCGGCCACGCTGATCCGGTCGTTGCGCTGGTGGACACCGCCTGTTTAGCGCGTGTGGGCGGGCGGCTGGAGCAACTCGGAGTTCCGATCACTGAAATTGGTACAGCCTCCGATCTGGACGCGAGGCTGGGTGCGGTCTCCCCCGCCCCGCTCGAACTGCCCGACACGCTGGACGAGGACTCTCCCATCAGCATCAATTACACCAGCGGCACCACCAGCGATCCGAAAGGCGTGATGGTGACGCACCGCAACGCATATATCAACCTCAGCAACCTGCTGTACCACCTGAATTTGCGCCCCGGCAGCGTGTATCTGCACGCCCTGCCGCTGGCGCACGGCAACGGGTGGGGCAGCGCGTGGGCGGTGACGGCGGCAGGGGGCACCCACGTGATGCTGGGTGGCCATGAGACGCACGAGCTTCGCGGGGCACTCCTCACGCGCGGCATCACGCATCTGTTCGCCTCGCCCGCCATCCTGACCCCGCTCTCAGATTCCGCCGCACCGCTGACCCTGCCGCACCCGGTGCGGCTGCTGGTGGCTGGAACGCTCCCGCCACCGCAGCTGCTGGGCCACCTGCGCGCCCAGGGCTTCGAGGTGCTGCACGGTTACGGCCTGACCGAGACGAACGCGGTGATGACGGTGACCGAGCTTGAGGCGGCGGACGCCGACACCCGTGTTCTTTCGCGCCAGGGACACCCGATGATGTTCGGCGGTCAGGTGCGCGTGGTGGCCGAGGATGGGCAGGCCGTTCCAGCCGACGGGTTCACGCCCGGGGAGATCGTCATCCGGGGCAATCAGGTCATGAAGGGCTACTACAAGAACCGCGCCGCCACACGGCGGGCACTGGAGGGCGGCTGGCTGCACACCGGAGACCTCGCGGTGGTTCACCCCGACGGGCGGGTGGACATTCTGGACCGGGCAGGCGATCTGCTGACCATTGACGGCCACAGCGTATCGAGTGCGCAGATTGAGGCCGTACTGTACCGACACCCCAGCGTGCGTGAGGCGGTGGTGGTGGCCGGACAAGACCACGCGGACGGGAGCTGTGCCGTCGCCTTCGTGACCCTGCACCCTGGAGCGGGCGTGCGCGGCGACGAGTTGCGCAGCTTCTGCACGCCGCACCTGCCGGAACACGCCCTGCCCCAGCAGGTGCAGCTGGTGGCCGAACTGCCGAAAACCGCCAGCGGCAAGGTCCTGAAGCATGTCCTGCGGGCACAGGCCCGTCAGCAGGCCCTGGTAACGCCCCTCTAGACCCGCTCACCCACAGGTTGTGCCAGTTCCCGCAAGCGCTCGCCCAGTTCTGCCGTTACCTGCTTGATGCCCCCCTGGGCCTCGATGGGCGCACCGAAACGCACGATCCAGCGCCTGCCCTCGCGGCAGATGCCCGCGGGCAGAATCGGGGCGCGCGCCTTGGCGGCAATGAGGGCCACGCCGCCTTGCAAGGCCGGGCCGCCGCGCGTGCCCTGCGGAAAGATGCCCACCGTGCCGCCCTTCTTCAGAATCCGGACCGCCATGCGGACGGCCCCCAGATCGTTCCCGGAGCGGTCCACCGGAAAGCTGCCGCCCGTGCTGATGATCCAGCCGATGACCGGCACGAACAGTTCCTTTTTCGCCATGAACTGCACGAAGCGCCCCGGCGGTAGGGCGCGGGCCACCATAAACGGGTCGATGTTGGCCCGGTGGTTGGCCGCGATGACCAACGGTGTCCCGGGGGGCGGCACATGCTCGCGCCCGTGCACCTCCAGGTGGGCGCCGCTGAACATAACCGGCAGGTAGGTCAGGGCCACAACAGCGCGGTAGACCCTGGGGTCCACCTGAGGCGGTGCTGGCTCGGCTGGAGCAGGCTTGGCCGCGGCGGTGGGCCGCGTGGAATCGCGGAGCGGTACGGAGCCGGTAGGCTCGGGGCGGGCGGCGTCGCTCATGAGGGCAGGATACGCCCAGCGTAAGGAGGCAGACCCTTTACTTTTGCCCACCCCGCTTTAGCCTTGGGTCATGAAGATCGCAGTGATCGGTGCGGCGGGCGGTGTGGGCCGCCGGGTGGTGGCGCAAGCCACCAAAGCAGGACATGAAGTGATGGCCCTGGTGCGCCGCGAGGAACAGGCCGACATGATGTCTCTGTACGGCGCAGAACCCGTGATGGGTGATCTGGAAGGCGACTGGCAGAGTGTGCTGGGCGGTGCGGAAGCGGTGGTGTGGGCCGCAGGTGGTGGTGCGGGCGGCGACTTCAGAGCCATTGACGGTGAGGCGCTTAAGCACGTGACCGACGTGCTGGCAGAGCGTGGACCCAAACGCTTCGTGGTGGTCAGCAGCATGGGCGTGGACCGCCCGGAGCAGATGCCGCCCTTCCTGCAACAGGTTCTCAGGGTCAAGGCCGAGGCGGACAGCCACGTGCAGGGCAGCGAGCTGGACTGGACCATTGTTCGACCTGGCGGGCTGTCGGACCAGCCCGGCAGCGGCATGGTCACGGTGGACACCCACATGCCCAGCGGCAGCATTCCGCGTGACGATGTGGCGGCTCTGGTACTGGCCTGCCTGGGCGAACCGTCCACTGTGGGCAAGACTTTCGAGGTTGTGGCGGGCGATCAGGGCATCTCGGACGCCATCGAGGGTCTGGCGTCTCAGTAACCGGCCGAACTGGCGTTACCGGGAGGCCTGGACAGACAGGCCTTCCAGCCACCAACGCAGGAACGCCGGAAAACGCGCTGCCCACGCCGCCTCGTCGTGCCAGTGGTTTTCCCCGATGGTAACCTGAACTTCCCGCACTTTTGGGCGCAGGCGAGCGGCCAGGTCATGGGTCAGGGCCACCATCTCCGCCGCGCCCTGCAAGGAATCGGCCTCGCGGTCACCCATGTCGAGCCAGACGCGACTTCGGGGGGCCGTGCGCCCTTCCATCCAGCGCAACAGCTCGAAATCGGCGGGGAAGATCGCCGGACTGAACACCCCCAACGTGCCGAACTCGAGCGGAGCACGTAGGCCACCGTACAGCGTGATCAGGCCGCCGAACGACGACCCGGCCAGGGCAGTGTGGGGCGCGTCCACCGCACCAAAGCGTTCTCTCAAGGCCGGTTTCAGCGTCCCTGCAATCCAGTCCAGGTACTCGTCTGCGCCAGGCTGGAAGCCGTTGAGTTCAAAGGGAAAGGGCACGTATCGGCGGCTTCGTTCGTGGTTCACGCTCAGGGCAGCGATCAGGCACGGACGGTTTTCATCGGCAAGGATCTGGGCCGCTCGGGCGACGTTCCAGCTCTGTCCCGCGAAGGTCACGGCCTCGTCGAAGACGTTCTGGCCGTCGTGCAGGATCAACAGGGGCAACGGTTGCCCCGTGGGCGAAGCAGGCCACCACAGCCGGACCACCTGTGGTCCCCAGGGAGCCGCCAGTTCCCACTCCTCTCGCGGCGGCGCAGAGGCGGAGGGCCGACTCCTGCCCTGCCCAGAGTCCTGCCAGCCCCCCAGGTGGAGGCGAATCTCTATGTCGCCGCTCACCACGGCCTTATGGGCGGGGGCACGGCCTCCCCAGACGTCACCCTCCTCGGTAACCTGTCCGTCATGAAGCAACCGGACCTTGACCTCCAGCAATGCTCCCTCGGGCAAATGGGCGTCCAGCACAGCTTCACCGCCCATACGCTCGAAGGTCCAGCCCGCCGGATCATCCCTCCAGTTCCGGTGTGTTCCAGTCAGGAAAAGGGTGCCCTCGGGCGTCTGCGGCGGCAATTCAGGAATCACGAAACGAACCTGGACCATGCCACAGGTTACGCGCCAGACGGCGAGACATGCGACGGACACGTCCAGTCTCCCCACCCTAGACTCGGAGGCCTTAGCGGGCTCCGACGTAAGCCGACCCCCGTCCGGGTTAAGTTCCCGTCAGCTCACGTGAGGTTGATGTCATCACACCGGGAGTACGCTTGAAGGGTCACACAGACGCCGCCGGCCACTCGCCACAGCTTCAGAAACCACTTGCCTTGATTTCCTAAACTTGATATAGTTGCACTCAAGTTTCCTGGCAGAATCATCAGTATCAAAGCCACCGGAAACCTCCTCTCTCGACTGACCTGCAAGGGCCAAAGGAGTTCCGCCATGCCCACCGAGAATCTAAATCTTCCCAAAATCGTCCCCGTCTGCCCGGTTCGCGGCAGCGTGATCTACCCGACGATGGTGCAGCACATTGACGCCAGCCGCTCCATCTCCATCAATGCCATCGAGGCGGCCATGAACGCCGAGAAGGTCATCCTGATCGTGTCCCAGAAGGACAAGGATGTAGATGATCCCAAGGGCGCGGATCTCTACGACGTGGGCACCGCTTGCAATGTGCTGCGCGTCCGCAAGAACCCCGACGGCACCGTGCAGATGCTGGTCAGCGCCGTGGCCCGCGTCAAGGTGGGCAAGTACACCGAGGGCGACCACCTGCGCGCCAGCATCACGGAACTCCCCGTCCCCGCTGACGATCAGGTGGAGTTGCAGGCGCTGAGCCGAGAGCTGCGCGAGCGCTTCGAGGTCATCGCAGGCAACGGCAAGATCAGCAGCGAGAGCGTGCAGACCATCAACGGCAAGGACGACGTGGGCGAGATGGCTGACCACATCGCCTTCAACCTGGATTTCAAGCTGGAAGACAAGCAGGCGCTGCTGGAAGCCGTGCGCCTGACCGACCGCATCCGCACGCTGCTGACGTTGTTGGATACCGAGCAGGAAGTGCAGGCCGTGCAGGCCAAGATTCGCGCCCAGGTCAAGGAAGAGATCGACAAGAACCAGCGCGAGTACTATCTGCGCGAGCAGATGAAGGTCATCCAGAAGGAACTGCAGGGTGGTGAGGACGGCGAGGAAGGCGATGAGGCCGAGGTGTTCCGCGCCAAGATCGACGCGCTGGACCTCAAGCCCGACGTGAAGAAGGAAATTGACCGCGAGGTCAACCGCCTGGCCCGCATGCACCCCGACGCCGCCGAGGCCTCGGTCATCCGGACCTACCTGACCTGGGTCACTGAGCTGCCGTGGAACGAGCGCAGCGAGGACCGCCTGGACGTCGAGGAAGCCGCGCAGGTGCTGGACGAGGACCACTACGGTCTGGAAAAGGTCAAGGACCGCGTGCTGGAATTCCTGGCCGTGCGCCGCCTCCGCAAGGAGCGCGCCGAACGCGGTGAGCTGAGCGCAGAGGACGTGAACAAGGGACCGATCCTGGTCTTCACCGGCCCTCCCGGCGTGGGTAAGACCAGCATCGCGCAGAGCATCGCCAAGGCGCTGGGGCGTAAATACGTGCGGATCGCCCTGGGCGGCGCACGCGACGAGTCCGACATTCGCGGTCACCGCCGCACCTACATCGGCGCGATGCCAGGCCGTTTGATCCAGGGCATCCGCACGGCCGGCACCAAGAACCCGGTGATCCTGCTCGACGAGGTGGACAAGCTGGGCAGCTCCTATCAGGGCGATCCCAGTGCGGCGCTGCTCGAAGTACTGGACCCCGCGCAGAACCAGAACTTCACCGATCACTACTTGGGCGTGGCTTTCGACCTCAGCGAAGTGATGTTCATCGCCACCGCCAACTATCCCGAGCAGATTCCCGCCGCGCTGATGGACCGCATGGAAGTGATCGACTTCTCCAGCTACATTGAGCAGGAGAAGCTGGAAATCGCCAAACGGTACCTGATGCCGCGTCAGCTGACGCAGAACGGCCTGAAGCCCAATCAGATCTCCTTTACCGACGCTGCGCTGGAAAGGCTGATCAGCCACTACACCCGCGAGGCCGGAGTCCGTAATCTGGAGCGCGAGATCGGCACAGTGGCCCGCAAGGTGGCCCGCCGCATCGCCACCGGTGAGGTCAAGCGCGTCAAGGTGACGGACAAGGAACTGGAGCGTTACCTGGGTCAGGCCCGTCATACCCCGGAGACAGAGAACCGCGAGGACATGGTGGGCGTCTCTACCGGGATGTTCTACACCCCCGTCGGCGGCGACATCCTGTTCGTGGAAACCTCGATCATGCCCGGCAAGGGGCTGGTGTTAACCGGACAGCTCGGAGACGTCATGAAGGAGTCGGCCCGCGCCGCACTGACCTATATCAAGAGCAACGCCGAACGCTTCCACATCGACCGCGCCCGCATTGACGACAGTGAGATTCACGTTCACGTGCCCGCCGGAGCGATTCCCAAGGAAGGTCCCAGCGCAGGCGGCGCGATGGTCACCAGCCTGATCAGCGCCCTGACTGGCATCCCCGCCCGCCACGACGTGGCCATGACGGGCGAAATGACCCTGACCGGGCGGTACCTGCCCATCGGTGGCCTGAAGGAAAAAGTGCTGGGCGCGCGCCGCGCGGGCATCAAGCACATCATCATGCCCAAGGCCAACGAGCCGGACCTGCGCGATATCCCGGTTCACCTGCGCTCCAGCATGCGTTTCCACCCTGCCGAGACGGTGGACCAGGTTCTGGACGTCGCTCTGGTAGGCGGCCTGAAAGCCCTGGAAACCCCTCGGGCTGGCGAGGCGGCCGCCCCGCCCACCAAGCGCCGTCCGGCGCGGCGCGGTTCGGGCGCCAGCGCATAAAGCCTCTACTGCATAACTTGGAGACCCCTGCTTCGGCGGGGGTCTTTTTATGATGTGCGTTGAAGCCTGCTGCCCGCTATTCTGTGCAGCGATGAGTGGGCCCCTGACTTTTCTGGTTGCCAGTCCTCACCTGCACGGCGAGGTCTTCGGCGGCACCGTCATTCTGCTGCTGGAACATGACGCGAACGGCGCCATGGGCCTGATCGTCAACGCGCCGACGCCGCAACCCGTCTCAGAGCTGATGGCCGAGGCCGAAGGCCAGGATGTGCCGGCGTGGCTGGGCGGCCCGGTGGATCCCACGCTGGGCTGGTGCCTGTATCCGGAGGCGCTGGAACTGGACGGCGAGATCCAGCTGGTGAAGGGCCTGAACGTGTCCAGCAGTCTGGACGTGCTGCGCGCCGTGATGGAAAGCGCTCAGCCCTACATGCTGGTGCTGGGCTACGCCGGCTGGAGCGCCGGACAACTGGCCGAGGAAGCGCGGGCAGGTGCCTGGGTCTGGGTGGAACAGGACACGCCGGATCTGCTGTGGACCGTTCCGGCGGCGGACCGTTGGAGCGAGGCGCTGCGCCGGCTGGGTGTGGTTCCCAGCACCATCATGCCGGGTGGGGCGCAGGCCTGATTCTGGAAGAACCTTGCTTCTCGGCAATCTTTCGGACTCCCTGGAACGATGTCTCGGGGAAGCACAAGGCCGCAGTCCTCTCAGAACGCGCCCGCTCTCAAACCGAGGCGGGCGCGTTACTGAATAGGCGTCTCAGTCCATCGCCAGGGCCAGATCGTGCTGCTGCACATTGGCCCCGATACCGCGCAGGCGTTCGGCCAGACGCTCGTACCCCCGGTTCAGGTACTGCACGCCGTCAATGACCGTCTCGCCCTCTGTGGTCAGGCCGGCGATGAACAGCGCCGCTCCAGCGCGCAGGTCGGCAGCCTTGACCGGGGCGGCGTGAAGCTTTGCACCCTGAATGACCTGGGTGTAGCCGCTGACGGTAATGTTCGCTCCCATGCGGTGCAACTCGGCGACGTGGGTCAACCGGTCGGGGTAGACCGGGTCCTGCACGACGCTGGTGCCGGGGACAGTGGCGAGCAGGGCGCTCATCTGCGGCTGCAGATCCGTGGGGAAACCGGGGTAGCTCTGGGTGGTCACGTTGACCGCCTTCAGCTCTGTACCGGTGGCGTCGACGATCAGGGTGGTGCCGTCCTCGGTGATCTGCACGCCCATCTCCTGCAATTTGGCAGTCACCGCGCGCAGGTGATCGGGGCGCACATTCTTGACCTTCAGCTTGCAGCGGGTGGCGGCGGCCAGCATCATGAACGTCCCGGCCTCAATGCGGTCCGGGATCACCGTATAGGATCCTCCGCGCAGTTCAGGCACGCCCCGCACCGTGATGGTGTTGGTTCCCGCACCTGTGATGTCCGCGCCCAGCGAGTTCAGGAACTCCACCATATCCACCACATCGGTGTCGATGCTCGCGTTGTCCAGCACCACGACACCGTCGCCCAGCACGGAGGCCAGGATGGCGTTGTGGGTGCCGCCCACGGTCAGCAGCTCAAAGACGAAATGCCCGTTCAGGCTGCCCTCGCGCCACGCATCGAAATTGCCGCCGTCCTCGGTCAGGGTCACGCCCAGCGCACGGAAGGCCTTGACGTGCTGGTCCACTGGCCGCGGACCCCAGGCGCAGCCTCCCGGCATGCTGACGGTGGCCTGCCCGGCGCGGGCCAGGATCGCGCCCATCACGATAAAGCTGGCGCGCATCTTGCTCACCAGGGCATAGGGCGCGTCGGTGTTCAGAATTTCGGGGGTGTACAGTTCAAGGCTGTTGTCGCCCACCCACTTGTGCTGCGTGCCCAGGTGCGCCATCAGATCCAGGATGGTGTAGACGTCACTGAGGCGCGGAATGCCGTGCAATGTCACTGGCTCACGGCTCAGCAGGGTGGCGACAATCACCGGCAGGGCAGCATTCTTGCTGTGTTGGACGGTAATTTCGCCGCTGAGTGCGCGGCCACCCTTGATGTGAAGTGGGGTTAATTGCATAGGATTCAATCCTCTTGAAAGTGGGTAGAAGCGGCCAGTTCGGAACAGACCAGGACAGTCTAGACGCGCAGGGAGAAATTCACCACACCAGCGTCCACAGGTGCATGTTACACATGTTGCTCACTGTACGTCTACTCTCCCTTATGATCAGCCGTTAAGGGCGCGGATCGTCGATCATCCAGTGAGCAACATGTTGAGGTGAGTGCACCCCCATGCTACGCTCGGCCCACGGTCCGCCGCCTTTCTTTCCATCTGACCTGTTTCCACGGTTATCCCCACGCGGCCCGCACCAGGAGAGGCATGCCCAAGAAGGAACGCAAACGCTTGCAGGTGGTCATCAGCGACGAGCAGGACGCTCTGCTGACGCGCACGGCCTATGAGCTGTCCAGTCCCGAGCGCCTGATCAGCAAGAGCGAGGTCGTGCGGCTGGCCATTGAGAAAATTGCCCGCGAACTCGGCGAGGGACAGCTGACCGGCCATATCGAGGAGTACCGCGCCATCCTGGGCAACGAAGGGAGCGAGGAAGAGGATTAAGGACGCCGGGGAGCAGACGTGAGGGAGCCCGTTTCCGCCCCTCTTTGTTACCCTCGTCTACCATCACCATCTTGCGCGCTCCCGACAAGGAGACTGGGTGGCTGACCGGCCCCATTCACGGGCGTGGTATGCCCGTCTGGCCCACGAGCTGGGCGGTTACTGTCATCCGTGGGCCCGTGTCCTCGACGGCCCGGACCCGGAGCTGACCTTTGACGCGCTGCTGGCCGAACGGCTGCAGCCGGAGACCCATGTGCTGGAAGCAGGCTGCGGTCATGGTCCCGACGCCCTGCGCTTTGGCGGCCAGTGTGCCCGCTGGGCAGCTTACGACTGGCTGCCGGAATTGCTGGACCTGGCCCGTGCCAATGCCCCACATGCTGAATTCTCCCTGTGGGATGGCAAGGGCGAAATACCCTCAGAGCTACTTGGCCCCTTTGACCTGATCGTTTCGCGCCGGGGGCCAACCTCGGTGATTGACCACCTGAATGTCGTGTCCGCGCCAGACGCCCGTTTTCTGTATGTGGGGCCACGTCTGGACGTCCCGCGTGTGCCCGAGCGGCTGGCGGCGGTGGGTTGGGCTGTGCTGAGTGAGTGGCGCGTATCTGTCCGGGCATGGAGCCCGTCGTGGGACGACTGGCAGACCCGCTGCGAATTCATGGGCGAGACCGCCAACCGGGAAGACTGGGACGCGCACGTCGGGGCACGGGGCCGGGCCTATCAGGAAGAACGCTACGTGGTTCTGGCAGGACGGGACTGATGGTCGGGCGACGCTGGCATCAACACCTCCCCTCCTCGCCGTAACTGGCCCCACTGAAATACAGGCCCTGGGCGGGAACGTTCGCGCCAGCCTGTGCCCGCTGCCGGGAGGCCAGGATCTCCGTCACCGCTTCCGCCTCCAGCTTACCGGAACCGACGAGCAGCAGCGTGCCCACCAGACCGCGCACCATGTGGCGCAGGAAGCTCTCGCCCGCAACATGAATTTCCCAGACAAGGTTACCGGGCACAACGCTCAGGGCACGCAACTCCCGCACGGTCTGGCGGTCCTCCTGGGTGGCGAAGGCGGCGAAGTCGTGGGTGCCGATCAGGCAGGCGGCGGCCGCATTCATCGCGGCAGCGTCCAGTCTGCCTGGTACATGCAGCGTGCGACCTTCCCACAGCGGGTGGCGCTGCGGGGCACACAGCAGGCGGTACACGTAGCGCCGCTCGGTGCAGGAAAAGCGAGCGTGGAAGCCTGGTGCGGCCTTTTCCACCCCGAGCACGGCCAGCGAGGGGGATAGGTGGGCATTCAACGCCCGCGCCAGCCGTGGCAGGGGCAAACCAAAATTGGACCCAACGTCCACATGCACCGGCATGGCCTCGGCATGGACCCCGGCGTCGGTGCGTCCGGCGGCGACCGGCCGAAAGGCATCCGACGTCAGGTGTACGAAGGCCGCATGCAGGGATGCCTGCACACTGGGCGCGTTGGGCTGGAACTGCCAGCCGGCGTAGGCTGCACCGTCCCACGCCACAGTCAGCCGCAGCCGGATATGGCCGGGCGGGGGGGCATACTCGGGGCGAGAGGCGATCATGGCGACCAGGGTAGCGTTGCGGTCTCACCGAATCGTGGTTCCAGCAGGTATGCTCTGGGACGTGAAGAACGTCCTGTGCGCCGTCCTCTGCGGCCTGACACTGACCGGCTGGGCGGGAGCCGCCACCTCATACCGGATCAAACCCGGCGACACGCTGAGCCAGATCGCGGCCCGGGCTGGCCTGAGCGTCGCACAGGTGCAGGCCGCCAACCCGATTTTGCGAGGCAAAACGGGTGTGCAGGCCGGTTGGGTGCTGACCCTTCCGGCCCGCCCTGGCGCGGCCACCCAGTACCGGGTACGCTCAGGCGACAACCTGAGCGTGATCGCCAAGCGTTACAGCGTCTCGCTGGCGGGGCTACTGCAGGCCAATCCCAAGTATGCAGGGGGCAAACCCCTTCAGGTGGGCGCGGTGGTCAGGATTCCAGCCCGACCGATGTCGGCCAGTTCGGCGCGGTCCTCATCCCGCACCCCCACCGCCACCGTGCGCCGGGCCAGCACTTCGGGCCGCGCGGGCAACTGGCTGTGGCCGCTGAGCGGATATCAGTACATCAGCAGCGGGTTTGGCGAGCGCACGCTGGAAGGAACGGACGAGATGCACTACGGGGTGGATATCGTGGCTCCGCTGGGCACAATTGTCCGAGCGGCCCGCAGTGGACGCGTGCTGGAATCGAGGCCCGACTTCCAGCGCGGCTGGGGTTGGACCGTGGTCATCGAACACCCGGACGGCTGGATTACCCGCTACGCGCATCTGAGCGCCAACCTGATCAAGAAGGGCGAACTGGTCAAACAGGGACAGCCAATTGGCCGCGTGGGCAGCACGGGCCGCAGCACCGGGCCGCACCTGCATTTTGGCACCTACCTGCGCTGGGATCCGCGCGATCCGCTGAGCCTGTACTGAGGGGAGAGTCATGAACGATAAGCCGGCAAAGCGGGTGCATTACACCGAGGCGAGGGGAACGGGTGCCGAGTCGCTCCTGCATGATTTCCTGCGCAGCCTGACTGCCCATCCCGGCTTCCTGGGGGCTGAGTTGCAGGGCAGCCCCGATCAGCCAGGACTGTATCTGGTGGCGAGCCGCTGGAGCGGGACAGGGCCGGACCTCTGCGTCCCAGACGGCGCGAAAGCCTGGAGTTTTGAAGTCATTGCAGAGGTCTGAGTCCACCTGGGAATGGACCTGCAGCGGATGCTTCTGGGCAGACGCAGTCCCTACGTCGGAAAACAATGCCTCTCCCCTATACGGTGCACGAGGAGGCAGGTGAGTACCGTAGCAACCTGACAGCACCGACGTCATCAGGCAGGAGAAGCCGCCCGTTGTGGTTGGCAACAAGAACCAAACTGCGCGGGCGGTAAGCAAAGTAGATCCCTTATACGAGGGGGGTTGCCCATGGGCTGTGGAGCAGCGCGACCCCAGGATGAGCTGCTGCTTTCGCATCGCACACCTTGAGGTCCAGTTCCTCTAAACCTCCGGCAGATAGCTGCCCACCTGTTCCATCAGGTCACGCGCGGTCAGATCCAGCCGAACCGGGGTCACACTGATCAAGCCACGCTGGACCGCGCCATAATCGGTAGTCTCATCGTGGGCGTCCTCAGCGCGACTGACCCCGGCCACCCAGTGATAGTCACGACCCTCGGGGTCCTGACGGGTAACCACGCTGTCCTCCCAGCGGTGGTGGCCCACGGCGGTCACGCGCACCCCCTTGGCCGAGCGGCTGGGAAAGTTGACGTTTAGAAGGGTGCGTGGCGGCAGGCCGTGTTCCAGCACCTGTCGCGCCAGCCGGGCCGCGTAAGCCGCCCCAGCGCTGAAGTCGTACTCGCCGTCCGGCCCGCTCTGCTGGCTGAAGGCGATGGCGGGCAGCCCCAGCGACAGCGCCTCAATGGCCGCCGCCACGGTGCCCGAATGCGTCAGGTCGTCGCCCAGATTGGGGCCGAGGTTGATACCGCTGACCACCAGCTGGGGGCGGCCCAGCAAGTGCACACCCAGCACCACGCAGTCGGCAGGCGTGCCGTCCACCCGGTATGCGGGAATGTCACCAAAGCCCGCTGACGCCGTGTGTTTGAACCGAAGGGGGCGACGGATGGTGATGCCGTGGCCCACGGCGGACTGCTCCACGTCGGGCGCCACCACGGTCACGTCGGCGAATTCACTCATGGCGAGGCCCAGCGCCTTGATTCCCGGCGAGAAAATGCCATCGTCATTTGACACCAGAATATGACTCTTCTTCCCTGTCATCCGTTCAGCCTACGCTCGACATAGCTGCTGCACGTCAAGCAAAAAGGTTTGATGTCCTGATTCGGGCCTGGGGAATTCTGTTTGGGCCCGTCATTTCTGTCCGGGGAGAGACGCAGGGCTTTAATATCTCTAAGCGGGAGCCGACAAACTTTCAAGTGAGTGTCATTCAAGTGGCCCACCCCCTGACAGCAATAAAAAACCGCTCGGAAGGCGGCTACGAACTTACGGCTCAAAATGTGTTTGCTCTATCGACCTGAGGAGTTCGAATGGTCATCAGGAGATGATTGAGTGACCTTCTCAAGTTTTGCGCGTTCACTGAAGTTGGAGAGGAAAGCGTCGATGACCTGGGGGTCAAACTGTCGTCCGCGTTGCGCGCGCAGCTCCTCGACAGCGGCTTCGTGGGTCCAGGCCGACTTGTAGG